>JANLQZ010000362.1:0-5527 GCA_031368125.1 Betaproteobacteria bacterium | reverse complement strand
CAGAAGGTGTTCATCACCAACGGCCACAGCGCCGACCTGCTGGTGCTGGCCTGCAAGACCGATCCCAAGGCGCGCGGCAAGGGCGTCAGCCTGATCCTGGTCGAGACCGACCGGCCCGGCTTCACGCGCGGGCGCAAGCTCGAAAAGATCGGCTGCAAGGCGCAGGACACGTCCGAGCTGTTCTTCACCGACATGCGGGTGCCGGTCGGCAACCTGCTCGGCCACGAAGGCGGCGGCTTCGCCATGCTGATGACCCAACTCGCGCAGGAACGGCTGGTGCAGGCGATCCGCGGCGTGGCCAGCTCCGAGGCCGCGCTGCAGTGGACGATCGACTACGTGTCGCAGCGCAAGATGTTCGGCCAGACGCTGGGCGACTTCCAGAACACGCGTTTCAAGCTGGCCGAACTACACGCCGAAGTGCTGGGCCAGCGCGTGTTCGTCGACCGCTGCATCGAACTGCACCTGCAGGGCAAGTTCGACTCCACCGACGCGGCCGCGGCCAAGCCGGTCACGACCGAGCTGCAGGGCCGGGTGATGGACCAGTGCCTGCAGTTCTTCGGTGGCTGGGGCTACATGTGGGAATACCCGATCGCGCGTGCATTTGCCGACGCCCGCATGTGCCGCGTGGGCGGTGGCGCAGCCGAGGTGATGCGCCAGATCATCGGCAACGCGCTGTTGCCCAAAGTGCGCAAGGCCGCATGAAGCAGCTCACTGCCTGCCGGCGGCCGTTGAGGAGCATGACCCGTGCATGACGACATCCGCGCCGCGGTGCAAAACCTCAAGCGCGAACGCATCGTCGCGGCCGCGGTGGACATGTTCTACCTGCACGGCTTCAGCCACACCACGCTCGACCAGGTGGCCGAGCGCATGAACATGACCAAGCCGTTCATCTACGCCCACTTCGGCTCCAAGACCGATCTGCTGGCCGCCATCTGCGCCCAGGGGATCAGTGTGTCGCTGCGCGCGATCGACGCCGCCCTGGCTTCGGGCGGTTCGGCGCGCGAGCGGCTCACGGCATTCGCGAACGACTTCATGCTGGCGGTGCTGGAAAACCAGAAACACATCGCCATCTACACGCGGGAGGAGAAGAACCTCGCGCCGGCAGACCGGGAAACGATCCAGCAGATGCGGCGCGAGTTCGACCGCAAGCTCACCGGGCTGCTCGACCAGGGTGTTGCGAGCGGCGAGTTCGCCATTGCCGAGACAGCGCTGGCGGCGCTTGCCATCGGCGGTATCGCGAGCTGGGCCAGCGTCTGGTTCCGTCCGGGCGGACGGCTGCCGGCGCCGGAGATCGCACAACGCATGGCCGACCTGATGCTGGCCATGACCCGCGTCGACAAACCCGCCGGCCGCAACGGCCGGCTTGCAGCACACAAGGAAACCACACCATGATCTCCAGACGCAACCTCATGTCTTCCGGCGCGGCCATGGCCGCCGCGCTGGCCTGGCCGGCAGCCCAGGCGCAGACCACCAACTGGCCCGAGGCGACCGTGAAGATCATCGTGCCGTTCACCGCGGGCGGCGCCTCCGACGTGCTGACGCGCGTGCTGGCCGAGAAACTGCAGGCCCGACTGGGACAGAACTTCGTGGTCGACAACCGCACCGGCGCCGGCGGCAACATCGGCATGGAGGCGGTCAAGGGCGCGCCGGCGGACGGCTACACGATCGCGTCGGCCACCATCGGCACCTTGTCGATCAACCAGTTCCTGTTCTCCAAGATGGGTTACGACCCGGCACGCGACTTCGAATACGTGTCGATGATCTGGCAGAACTGCAATGTGTTCGTCGTCGCGCCGCAACATCCGGCCAAGTCGGTGCAGGAATTCCTGGCCTGGGCGCGCAAGCAGCCCAAGGGCGTGAGCTTCGGCTCCGCCGGCGTCGGTACCACACCGCACCTGTCGGGCGACCTGTTCCGCGCCCGCGCCGGCATCCAGGCGATCCATGTGCCCTACCGTGGCGCCGCGCAGTCGATGCCGGCGCTGATGGCCGGCGACACCGACTTCGCGATCGACAACATCGCCAGCTACATGCCGCTGATCCGCGCCGGCAAGGTGCGCGCGCTGGCCGTCACCTCGTCCGACCGCTGGCCCACGCTGCCCGATGTGCCGACCATGGCGGAGGCCGGTGTGCGTGACTTCATCATCACCTCCTGGGGCGCCTTCGTCATGCCCAAGGGCACCCCGGCGGCGATCACCGCCAAGCTGTCGGCCGCGCTGCAGGCGATCGCCGCCGATCCGGCCACGCAGCAGCGTTTCCTCGAAGCCGGTGCGCGGGCGGTCGCGTCCACGCCCCAGGAAACCGCGGCCTTCGCCGAGCGCGAGCGCGTGAAATGGAAAGAAGTGGTGCAGATCTCCGGCGCCAAGATGGACTGAGCAACATGCAGGCCCCTTTTGCACGAACCCTGATCGACCTGGTACGCGAGCAGTCCGCCCGCGCCCCGCAGGCGCCGGCGCTGGTCTGCCCGCAGGGGCGCTTCAGCTACCACGACCTGGCCGAACGCGCGGCGCGGGTGGCCGGCGCCTTGTACGCCGCTGGCGTGCGGCGCGGCGACCGCGTCGGGCTGCTGCTGGAAAACCGCGTCGAGTGGCTCGACCTGTGCCTGGGCGCCAGCGCGATCGGCGCCGTCACGGTACCGCTGAGCACCTGGTCGACGCGCACGGAACTGGCTTTCCTGCTGCAGGACGCGGGCCTCGCGCTGCTGGTGGCGGTGGCGCGATTTGGCGACAGCGACTTCGAGGCCGACCTGCTGGCGCTGCTGGGCACACCCCACATGCCGCCGGCGCAACAGATCTGGATCCTGGGCGGGCACGACACGCGCCTGGCGCGTTACGCCGACGTGCTGCAGGCCGCTGCGCCGCTGCCGGACTTGCCGCCCGGCGCCGGGCCGAGCGCCGCCGACGATGCGCTGGTGCTCTATACGTCCGGCTCCACCAGCGCGCCCAAGGCGGTGCCGCTGCGGCAGTTCGCCGTGATCGAGAACGGCTTCAATATCGGCGAACGCCAGGGCCTGGGACCGGACGACCGCGTGTTGCTGTCGTCGCCGCTGTTCTGGGCCTTCGGCAGCGCCAACGCGCTGCCCGCGACGTTCGGGCACGGAGCCACGCTGGTGCTGATGGAGAAATTCGACGCCGCACTGGCGCTGCAGACGATCGAGCGCGAGCGCTGCAGCGCCATCTACACGCTGCCGGCCATGACGGCCGCGCTGGCGCGCCATCCCGACTACGACGCGCAACGGCTGCACAGCCTGCGCACCGGTGTCACGATCGGCACGGCGGAGGAATTCCTGTTCGCCGTGGAGCAGTTGGGCGCCAGCGAGCTGTGCAACATCTACGGCGCCACCGAGACCTGCGGCAACTGCTGCGTCACCTGGCACCACTGGCCGCTGCAGCGGCGCGCGTCGTGCCAGGGCCCGCCCCTGCCCGGCCAGCAACTGCGTTTCGTGGACGAGGACAGCGGCGTGCCGGTGCCGCCCGGGACGCCCGGACTGGCCGAGGTGCGCGGGTACACCACCCTGGGTTACAGCGGCGCCAGCACCCAGCAAAATGCCAAGACCTTTTGTGCCGACGGTTTCTACCGCACCGGCGACATGGGGCTGCTCAACGCCGACGGCGACTTCGTGTTCGTGGGACGCGTGAGCGAAATGATCAAGCGCGCCGGCATCAACGTGTCGCCGGCCGAGGTCGAAGAGGTGCTGCGCCGCCACCCGTCGGTGCTGGACGCCGCGGTGGTCGGCGTGCCGGATGCCGCGCGTGGCGAGCGCATCGTTGCATTTGTGGTGCCGCGCGCGCCGGCCAGCTTCGACCTCGATGCGCTGATGCGCCATTGCGCGGCCGAAGCGTCCAAGTACAAGCTGCCCGACCATGTCGAAGTCTGCTCCGGCCTGCCGCTGACGGTGACCGGCAAGCTGCAGCGCAACGAGCTCAAGAAGATGGCGGCGCAATACGCCCTGGCGCCGGCCGCCGGCCGCGCCCCGGCCTGACGGACCATGCCGATGCGCCACACCGTGCACCACACCGGGCCTGCCCGCCGCAGTGTCGGCGCATGCTGATGCCGGCAGACACCGCCATCCGGCGGCGGGTCGCCGTGATCGGTGCCGGCGCGGCCGGATTGTGCGCGGCCAAGTACCTGCTTGCGCGCGGCGTCGAGGTGGTGCTGTTCGAACTGGGCTCGAGCGTCGGCGGATTGTGGGTCTACGACAACGACAACGGGCTCGGCCCGGCCTACCGGTCGCTGCATCTCAACTCGGAGGCCCGCGTCACCGCCTACCGCGACTTCCCGTTTGCGCCCGATGGCCCGCTGTACCCGGACCACTTGGAGGTGCGCCGCTACCTGCAGGCCTACGCCGAACGTTTCGACATCCTGCGCCATATCCGCTTTCGCGCGCGGGTGCAGGACGTCGCCGCGCATGCCGGGCAATGGCGGGTGCAACTCGAGGGCGGGGGCAGCGAGAATTTCGACGCGGTGGTGGTGGCCAGCGGACACCAGGGCGTGCCCACCCACCCGGCCTGGAAGGACGACTTCACGGGCCAGTACCTGCATTCCCACAGCTACCGGGTACCGGAGCCGTTTCGCGACCAGCGCGTGCTGGTGGTCGGCATGGGCAACAGCGCGGTCGACATCGCCTCCGACATCTGCGTCGTGACCCGCTCGACCACCATCTCGGCGCGTTCACCGGTGCTGGTGATGCCGCGCATGCTGTTCGGCGTGCCGACCTCGCGCGTGCTGGGCAAACTCGAAAAGCCCTGGATGCCGTGGCCGCTGCGGCGCACGATGCGCGAAATACTCACCGGCATCGTGCACGGACGCATGGAACAGTGGGGTTTCGTCACGCCCAAGACCCGCACCCACCCCACCAGCCACCCGAGCCTGATGTCGCATTTCGTCTGGAACCGCATCACGGCAAAACCCGGCATCGTGTCCGTCAAGGGCAAGGAGGTGCATTTCACCGACGGCACCAGCGCGAGCTTCGACACCGTGATCGCGGGCACCGGCTACGCGGTGGACCTGCCGTTCCTGGCGCCGGCGCTGCGCCCGCTCGACGGCCACCGGCTCGAGTTGTTCCTGCGCGTGGTGCATCCGGCCCAGCGCGGACTGTATTTCGCCGGCATGTTCAACGTCGCCGGCGGCGGCAACATCCGCATGATGGACGACCAGGCCGAGTGGATAACCAGCCTGGTGTGCGGTGACGAGGTTTTGCCCGAGCCGGCGCAGATGCGCCGCGTGATGGAGCAGGAGCAGTCGTTCCTGCGCCGCCACTATCCCGGCAGCCCGCGTTATGCACTCGAACTCGACCCCGGTTTCTACCGCCGGCAACTGGCGCACGAACGCAAGCGCGGCCGGCTGCGGCCCACCACATGACCAAGACACGACCCGCAAGGAGACTCCAGTGACATTACGTGACAAGGCCTGTGTGACCGGCATCGGCGAGACCGCCTACCTGCGCGGCTCGACCAAAAGCGCGTTCGAATTGCAGATCGAATCCTCGCTCAAGGCGATCGCCGACGCGGGCCTCAGCCCCAAGGACATC
>JANLQZ010000415.1:0-2018 GCA_031368125.1 Betaproteobacteria bacterium | reverse complement strand
ATCTGTTGCTGCCGGTAGCCATGCAACACGTCTTCCATCGGCCATCCCGCCACGCCCCAGGCGCCCTGCTGGTCCAGGCAGTGTTCGGCCAGCATGCGGCTCGCCACCGACTCGTAGTCCTGGCCGGCTGCCACCGGGCTTTTCAGTGCGCCGGCCGGCGCGCCGGCGCCGGCACGAACCTGGTGCAGCGCCACGCGCAATGCCGACAAGGCCTGCGCGGCCGTCAGCGAGGTGATGCTGCGCTTGACACCGGCGCCGTCAGCGGCGCCCGCGGCCTGACCCGGTGCATTACGCGACCATACCGGCACACCCCGCAGGTGGGCTTCGCGGACCTGCTCGGCCAGCAGCGGATCGGCCAGCTGCTGCTCCTGCACCACGATCCATGGGCCATCGGGTGGCGCGTGCCGCAGCAGGTCCAGCAGCAGGTCGGCGTTCTGCACGCACAGCAGCAGCACCGGCGACTGCTCCGACCATGCGCGCTCCAGCGCCGCCAGCAGATGGGCCGCGTCCACACTGGCGTGCGGGCGCAGGTCCACGAACAACTGCACCGCCGCCGGTTGGCGCAGCCGGTTCCAGACCAGTTGGTAACCCAGCGTCAGGTTTCCCAGGACCGATGGCAACATGGTGGCGGCACGCCCTAATTGATGAAGTTGAACAGCGACAGGCGCTGTATCTGTGCGTACGACTGCAGCGCCGCGTCGTAACCGGTCTTGAACTTGTTGAAGTCCGAGATGCCCTTGACCGCGTCCAGGTCCACGGCCCGGGAACGGTCGGCCTCCAGCGTCAGGGTGCGCAATTCCTGCGCCTGCGTGATGTTGTCGGCGCGGTTGAGCCAGTCGCCCGCCTGGCTGCGGGCCGCCTGCAGCCGCTCCATGCCGGCGTCGATCTGCACCAGCGACAGCGCCACCACCTGCGCCAGCCGGTTGTCGCCCGGGGCGTTTTCGATGCCGGCAATCGCGTCGTCGAGCACCTTGAAGATGTTGGTCTGGGTGCTCGGCGCCACCGTCACGCTGTCGCCGTTCTGGGGCTGGCCGTGCACCACGATCGACAGGCCGTCGAACTGTATCGGGGCACCGTCCGCATAGGGCTGGCCGCTGGCGACCGTCGTGGCGGTGCTGGTATTGACGATGTCGTAGGTGGCGACGCCCGCCGCCACGCTGAACGACACGCTGTAATTGTTGCCGGTCACTGCAGCCGGGGAAACCACGCTTCCCGGGTCGGTCCAGGCCGCGCCGGTGTTGCCCGGCGCCAGGCTGACCTTGAAGGTGCCGTTGCCACTGGCGACGTTCATCCAGATCGCCTGCCCGTCCATGGCGCCCGGCAATGCGGTGGCGGTGGCCGAGCGCTGCCCCGCGACGGCCTGAAACTGCACTCCGGCCGGCACGTCGGCGAACGGTGAACCCGAACTGCCCAGGCCGCCGAACAACGCAACGCCGTTGCTGTCGGCGCGGTTGGACAATGCGAACAACTGGTCCCTGAGGTTGGCGATCTGGAGCGCGAGCGTGCCGCGGTCCTTGGACGAATAGGCGCCGTTGCCCGCGGCGATGACCAGGTCACGCGCGCCGCGCACCAGCGCGTTGGCATCCGCCAATGCCGATTCGGCGGTCGCCAGTGCGCTGCGCTGCACCTCGAGCGCGCGCTGGTCGACCTCGATGCGGCCGATCCGCACCATCGCGCGTTCGGCTTGCGCGGTGCCGGCCGGGTCGTCGCTGGCGCGATTGACGCGTTTTTGGGTGCTCAGTTTTTCCTGCTGCGTGGACAGGTCCGACTGGCGCCGCATCAGCTGTTCGAGCGCGTTGTCGTAGGTGTTGGCGGTGCCGGTGCGCATGGTCGTCGTGTGGTGGATGTTCTGGCTCGCCCGCGCTGGTGCCTGGCTGCTAGCGGCCCAGATTCTGGATCAGCGTGTCGAAAATCGTCTGCGATACCTGCAGGATCTTGGCCGAAGCCTGGTATGCCTGCTGGAACTGCAGCAGCTTGGCCGCCTCTTCGTCCAGGTTGACCCCGGCCACGGATGCGCG
>JANLQZ010000364.1:0-8951 GCA_031368125.1 Betaproteobacteria bacterium | reverse complement strand
CGCGGGCGCTGGCGCAGACCTGGCTCGACCAGCGCGGCGGCTGGAACAAGCCGGTTGCGGGTCCGCCGCCTGCCGGTTATGTGTCACACATAAGCACCGATCCGATGGCGGTGCGTTATGCACAGGCGCTCGAGGGGTTTTCGCGCCTCGATCTGCAAGTGGACGCGCTGTACGACGATGCCGCGCAGTTGATCGGGCCGGGTGAACACACCTGTTATGGCCACGGCGAGATCGCGGGTTTCTGGCGTGACCTGTTCTCGTGCCTGCGTGTGAACAGTTACACGGTCGAGCATCTGGCACTGCAGCGCGACATGGCGCAGAGTGGCCGACCCGACCGCATCGCTTTGCGCTTTCGGGCACAGAGCTTGCATGGGCCGCGGGATGCCGAGGCCAACCGTTATGGCAAAGGGACCGGACGGCCGGTGGAACTGCTGGGCATCGTGCATGCCGAGTTCGTGCGCGGACGTGTCGTGCGTGAATGGGTGCTGCTGGACGATGTAGCGATCTGGATGCAGATCCTGACCCCGCGCGCCTGACCCGACAAAACCCGAAACCCGAGAAACACCATGGCCAGAATCCAGCTCAAGAACATCGTCAAGTCATGGGGCGCGTCGGTGGGCGTCAAGCAGATGTCGCTGGACATCGCCGATGGCGAGTTCCTGGTGCTGCTGGGGCCCTCGGGCTGCGGCAAGACCACCACGATGCGCATGGTGGCCGGTCTCGAAGACCCGACCGAGGGCGAGATCTGGATCGGCGAGCGCTGCGTCAATACGCTGGAGCCGAAGGACCGCGATGTCGCGATGGTGTTCCAGAGCTACGGCCTGTACCCGAACATGACGGTGTACGAGAACATCAGTTTCCCGCTGCGCATCCGCGGCACGCCTGCGGCGCAGATTCACCCGGCAGTGATGAAGGCCTCGGGCAAGGTCGAACTCGACGATTTCCTGCAGCGCCGCCCGAAGGAGTTGTCGGGCGGCCAGCGCCAGCGCGTGGCGCTCGCCCGTGCCATCGTGCGCGAACCCAAGGTGTTCCTGATGGACGAGCCCTTGTCGAACCTGGATGCCAAGCTGCGCGTAAGCATGCGCGCCCATATCAAGCACCTGCACCACGAACTCGGTGTCACGACGATCTACGTCACGCACGACCAGGTCGAGGCGATGACGCTGGCCGACAGGGTAGTGGTGATGAGCAAGGCCGAGGTGCAGCAGATCGGCACGCCGGAACAGATCTACAACGACCCCCACAACCTGTTCGTGGCCGGCTTCATCGGTGCGCCGGCCATGAACCTGGTGTCGGGTGGGTTGCGCAATGGCGTATTCGAGGCGCAGGGCGACGCCTACCAGGTGCGCGTCGGCGGCTTCGGCGGCCAGACACAGGACAACATGGTGTTGGGCGTGCGGGCCGAGGACATCGTCGTGGTTTCCCCTGACAACGCGCAGATCACCGGCGACGTTTTTTCGTTTGAGTTGCTGGGTGATGCGACGACGGTCACACTCAGGCTCGCCGACCAATTCATCACCGCCAAGGCCGGCAAGGCGTTTCGCGCCACGATCGGTGAACGCACCGGCTTCGCGATGAAAACGGAACGTTGTTACCTTTTCGACGGACAGACGCAGGACCGGCTGCGCCTTCCCAATTCCCAAGTTCCGGCACCACTCTAACTGGAGAACGAGCATGAAGTTCAAGAAGCTTTTATTGACCGCTGCGATTGCGTTTGCGAGTGGTCAGGTCGCGTATGCCGGCTGCGGTATTGCTGGCGGAAACGTAAGCATCATCGGCAACGATTTCCCGGCAATCCAGGCGGTGGCCGCCGGGGCCAAGGCCTGCGCGGGCGACGGGGTCACGGTCACTACCAATCTGACCACGGAGCACGAGAAGCTGCACAGTCCCTCGCTGAGCGCCAACCCGGCGCGCAACACGGTGAGTATCGTGGCCACCAGTTCCATCGTGCCGCTGCTGCAGGACGGCCTGGTTCGCCCGCTCGATGACCTGGTCGCCAAGTACGGGCAGGGCCTGAAACCAACGCAGTTGATCAAGATCGACGGCAAAGTGATGGCCATCGCTTTCATGTCCAACGCCCAGCACCTCTTCTACCGCACCGACATCCTGTCGAAGGCCGGCGTCCAGCCCCCCAAGACCTACGAGGAAGTGCTGGCAGCCGCCAAGGCCATTCGCGCCGCCGGGATCATGCAGCATCCGTTTGCGCTCAACACCAAGACCGGCTGGAACTTGGGCGAGGAATTCATCAACATGCACCTCGGCATGGGCGGGCGCTTTTTCAAGCCAGGAACGGCTGAGCCCGCGATCAACGACGACACGGGCGTCAAGACCCTGGCCATGCTCAAGGACCTGGTCGCGTACTCGAACCCCGACTTTCTGACCTACGATTCGAACGCCACGCAGGCACTCTGGGAGAGCGGCAGGGTCGCGATGGCCACGATGTGGGGTTCTCGCGCTGGCGCCATCCTCGACGACAAGGGCTCCACGCCCGAAGTTGTGCGCGCCACCGCGCTGGCCGGCGCGCCTACCGTGGGCGGCGGCTCGACGCCGGCCACTACCCTGTGGTGGGATGGCTTCACCATCGCCAAGAACATCTCCAATGCGGATGCCGAGGCGAGTTTCCGGGCGATGATGAATGGCCTGACACCGGCGACTGTGGGTGCCAACAACGACGCCGCGGTGTGGCTTGCGAACGGCTACACCCCCGGTGTCGCCGCCAGGGGCGTGGTTGCCTCCGCGCAGACAGGTGCCAAGCCCTATCCGATGGAGCCCGCCATGGGCCTGCTGCACACCGCGCTTGGCGACAACTTGTCCGGGTTCCTGCAGGGCTCCAAGCCCGCCAGGCAGGCACTCGCCGATACCGAGGCTGCCTTCCGCACGGCTGCCAAGGAAAAGGGCTTCTTGAAATAGGCAAGGTGGGGCCACGGGTAGGGTAGCCCTGTCCGTGGCCCGTCCCCCGGTCCAAGGACTGAACCAATGCCGCACGCCACCTTTTTGCGCTTCATCCTGCCATCGCTGGCGGCGATGCTGATCTTCATCGCAGCCCCCATCGTCTCCGTGTTGGTGCAGTCATTGCACATCGAGCATGCACAGGTGCTGGTGCAGTCCGACAGCTGCGACCCTTTCGCGGGCTGCCGCAAGACCACGACAGTCGATGCGGCTGCAACTGCCCGGCTGCGGGCTGACGAACCGCTCGGTCGTTTTAATGGCATGGGCACGTACCTGGATCGCAAGCACCTGGCCACCACAGAAGTTGCCGACGCCTGGGCCGCGAGCGCCAGCATGGGCGAGTTCGGCAGCCGCTTGATGAGCCTGCCTTTTTACAGGGCCATGGCCTTCACCCTGACCTACACATTTGTCGTCACGCCTTTTGTTGTTGTGCTGGGCATGTTGATCGCATTGGGCATCAATGGCTTGCCGGCAATTTTCAAGGGACCGACCATCTTCGTGTCCTTGCTCCCGATGATCGTCACGCCACTGATCGGCTCGATGGTCCTTTTCTGGATGATCGACGCCCGCGGCATCATCGGGTCTTCACTACAGACGCTGACCGGTGACCCGTCGCTGTCGCTCAAGGCGTCGCCCTTTCTGACCTGGGTCACACTGATCGTTTACGGTGTATGGCATTCGGCACCGTTCGCCTTCATCACCTTTTATGCCGGACTGCAGAGCGTGTCGACAGACACGCTCGAAGCCGCGATGATCGACGGGGCGAGCCGATGGGAACGGCTGTGGTATGTCATCGTCCCGCACATGGCACCACTCGTGGTGTTCGTCCTGTTGATCCAGCTGATGGACAATTTCCGGGTCTTCGAGCCCATTGTCGGATTTTCGGCGGCGGCCAACGCCACGTCGCTGAGCTACAACATCTACAACGATCTTGCCCAGGCCAGCCCGAGTTATGGCTCGGCCGCCGCGACTTCCATGCTGACGGTGGTGGGTGTCGCCATCCTGCTCGTGCCGGTCCTGATCCGCACATGGCGCGATTTCAATAGCAGGAGGGTCTGATGTCCGCCGCCAGCCGTCGTTCGCCATTGCTCGTTGCCGCCGCAGTGACGTTCGTCCTGCTCTGGTTGGTACTTGCTGCATTCCCGTTCGTGTGGACCCTCTGGGGTTCTTTCAAGGTCCAAGGTGACTTTTTTTCCAAGGCCGACTGGACCTACGCGTTGAAAGGCGTACGCACTCTTGCGGAAACCGGCAGCGCGTTCACCGGCGCTGGTTACGAGGGGGCGTGGATCCAGCAGGAGTTCTGGCGGGCGAGCCTGAACACGGTGGTCGTCGTCGTGTTCACGGTCGTCATTTCGCTCACCTTCGGAACCCTTGGGGGCTACGCGCTTGCACGTTCCGGGTTCCGTTATGCGTTCTGGCTGCTGATGGCGGCGCTGGTGTTCCGGGCCATGCCGCATGTCACGCTCGTGTCTGGCTACCTGCTCCCATTCTTCCAGTGGAACCTCTGGGGGCACCTGCCGACGAGCATCATCGTGCTGGTCGCCATCAACCAGCCGTTTACCTTGTGGATGTTGCATTCCTTCTTCCTCAATATTCCACGCGATCTGGACGAGAGCGCGCTGGTCGACGGCTGCACGCGTTTTCAGGCTTTCCGGCGCGTGATCATCCCGGTCATGTGGCCCGGGGTCATCACGACCGGCCTGTTCTCCTTCCTGCTGGCCTACAACGACTTCGCGGTAACGGCCATGTTGCTGAGCCAGGAAAACCAGACCATGGTGCCCAGGATCGCCAGTTTCATGGGGTCTACGCAAGTGGAGGGCAACGTCATGTTCGCGGTGGCGGCAGTGGTCTCGGCGACTGCTCCGCTATTTCTGCTCATCGTGTTTTTCCAGCGCCAGATCGTCAGCGGCCTGATGGCCGGGGCCGTCAAAGGCTGAGCCTCGCAGGGTATCGATACCGTCATGGCCACCATCAATTTGGGCAGCTACGCCACGGTGCCGGAGTTCATCTATGGCATCACGCGCGAGATTTGGGAAGAGCGCGGGATCGGCAGCAAGCTCGACCGGTACTACGCGAGCGACATCCTGCTGCGCGCGCCGACCGGTTTCACCAACAGCAACCGCGGGGTCACGGCCCAAACGCTGCAGACACTGCACCAGTTCCCGAATCGGCAACTGGTGGGCGAGGACGTGATCTGGACCGTTTTTGAGGATGGCAGCTTTCTGTCCTCGCACCGGTTGACCTCGGTGATGACCCATACCGGCGATGGCATCCTCGGTCGGGCCCGGGGCAAGGTGGTGCGTAGCCGCATCATTGCCGACTGCTGGGTGCGCGATCAGGTCGTGGTCGAGGAGTGGCTGGTGCGTGACCAGGCGGCATTCGCCCGCTGTCTGGGCCTGGAGCCACGCGCATTGGCCGAGGATATGGTCGAGCGCGAACGTCGCCAGGGTGTGCCGGTGTCGTTCTTTCTCCCAGCCCATGACAAGCCCGGCGCGTTCAAGCCGGCGGTGCAAGACGACGAGACGGTTGCGGCTGTGGTCCGGCAACTGCGGCGCCTCTGGCAAGCCAAGGAAACCGCAGCGATTCGCGAGTTGTACTTTCACGGCGCTGCTTTCCATGCGCCAGGCGGGGACGTGCTCTACGGGCATGGCGATATCGACACCTTCGTGCTCGGCTACCTGGCGTCGTTCCCGGATGCCGAGTACCGGGTCGAGAGCGCGCAGGTCAACCGCGACCCGGAGCACCCGGTGCGCATCGCGCTGCGTTGGTCGCTGAGTGGTTCCCACAGTGGCTTCGGCCATTTTGGCGAGCCGACCGGTGCGCCGGTCTATGTGATGGGCATGAGCCACCTGCACGTGACGCAGGGGCGCGTGACTTCCGAATACATGGTGACCGACGAAGTGTCGGTGTGGAAGCAGATCCTGGCGCATGCCGATCCACGCCCTGGGACTTGAACACGATGACCGACGAATTACATGCCCGCAACCGGGCGGCCCTCACGCCTTTGCGCCGGGCCTTGTACGACTACGATCCCGACTCGGTATTGCGGGCTCTGCAGGCGGTGTTCGATCCACGGGCAGCAGTGCACCTGGCGACGCCATTCGAAGATCTGGAGGGACCGCGCGGGCTGTTTGACCAGGGCTTCAAGCCCCTGCAACACGCCATTGCTGATCTGGAGCGGCGCGACACCATCGTCATGGCGGGCCCCGGTGGCAGCGGTGCGAACTGGGTCGGCTGCTGTGGTTACTACACCGGTACCTTCGTCCGGCCCTGGCTGGACATTCCACCCACCGGGCACCAGGTGGCGATGCGCTTCCATGAGTTCTACCGCATGGAAGGCGACAAGGTGGTCGAGATGCAGGCGTTGTGGGACATCCCGGAGCTGATGTTGCAGGCGCGCGCCTGGCCGATGTCGCCGGCCCTGGGGCGTGAGTGGCAGGTGCCCGGCCCCGCCACGCAGGACGGCTTGCGCAGTGGCCCGCGTGACCACGACCGATCGCAGGCCAGCTTGAAACTGGTCGGCAACATGCTGGCTGGCCTGGGCAAATTCGCCACCGGTGGCGTCGAAGCCATGCGCCTGGGCGACTACTGGCACCCGAAGTGCAACTGGTATGGGCCCTCGGGCATTGGCACCGGGCGTGGCATCGCCGGTTTTCGCAATTGGCATCAAATCCCGTTCCTGAACGCCATGCCGGACCGGGTAGGGTCGACTGTCGCCGGCAAGGGCAACCTGTTTGCCGACGGTGACTATGTGGGCGTGACCGCCTGGCCCGGCATGCACATGAGCATCAGTGGCGACGGCTGGCTGGGCATCGCGCCCTCGGGCCAGAAGATCACCATGCGCAGCCTGGACTTCTGGCGCTGCGAAAACGGGCTGATCCGCGAGAACTGGGTGCTGGTCGACCTGCTGCATGTGTACCGGCAGATCGGCGTGGACGTGCTGGCGCGCATGCGCGAGTTCAACAAGGCCAGCAATGTTCGGGCTTGAACGCGGTGCCGCGTGATGGGTCTGCCGACGCTGGTGATGTTGCCGGGAACGCTGTGCGACCACCGGGTGTTTCGCGCCCAGCGCCGCGCACTGCGCGGTATTGCCGAAGTGCGGGTGCTCGATTACCACGCCCTGTCGAACGCCGAACAGTGGGTGCCGCGGTTGCTGAAAGACTTGCCGCCGCGGTTCTCGGTGGCGGGCTTTTCGCTCGGCGGACTGTGGGCGCTTGAGTTGCTGCGCCGCGCGCCACGGCGCATCGAGCGCATCGCGATGATCTCCAGCAATGCCCAGCCGGCCAGCGCCCCCGGACGGCGCAAGAGCGCCTGGTTGTGGAAGATGTGGCGCGACCGCGGCCCAGGGGTCGTGGCGCGGCATGTCAAGCCGGCGTATTTCCATCACGAGCAGGCGCGCCGCCGGCATGCCGTACTGGTGCACGACATGGCCATGCGCACGTCGCGCAAGGCCGCCATGGCCGAGTTCCGCTGGGCGGCGGCGCGTCCCGACGGACACGCCGACCTGTCGGCATTCGATGGCCCGCTGCTGCTGGTCAGCGGCGCCAAGGACCGGCTGTGCCCGCCGCACTGGCAACGCGCGATGCTGGTGGCACAGCCCGCTGCCATCTGGCTCGAATTGCCCCGGGTGGGGCATTTCCTGCCGCTGGAGGCGGGAGCCCGCCTCAACCATGCACTGCTGGCCTGGATGAAAAACCCGATCGTGCGGGCCGGCGTATTCCCCCAACCCACTTGAATGACCACCATGTTGACCGAAGAGCAAATCCGACAACGTTTCATCCCCTTCAGCGGCCTGCGCTACAGCACCGAGGCCTTCATCGACTACCGCATTCCCGGCTGCGGGCCCAAGAAGAACTACGCGCTGATCGGGCCCGGCGTGTCGCAGAACCCGAACCAGCCAGTGAGCCTGCGCGAGCAGCACGGCTTCCAGGTCGGCGGCGTGGCCATGCCGCCGGGCACGTGCAACCCGCCGCACATGCATTTCACGGCCGAGGTGTTCATCTGCACCAAGGGCAAGTGGGACCTGCATTGGGGCTTCAACCCCGACCCCCTGAAAGCCGGCATCGGGCCGGGCGACATCGCGAGCATGCCGACCTGGATCTACCGCGGTTTCCAGAACACCGGGGATGTGGAGGGTTTCATGTTCACCGCGCTGGGCCGCAACGACACCGGCGGCATCCTGTGGGGCCCCGACACGCTGGAGGCTGCGCGCGCGCAGGGTGTGCACCTCACAGAGGACTACCGCATCATCGACGAACAGTCGGGCCAGAAGTGGGACGACTCCGAGCGCCGCCTGCAACCCATGACGCCGGCCGAGATCGCTGCGCTGCGCAGCTGGACACCCGAGCAGATGGGGCGCCGGGTGGTGCGGTTCGCCGACCTCGACTGGTCGTCGCGTTCGCTGCTGGACTCTTCGATGCCGGGCTGTGGCACGCAGATGGCGCCCGTCATCGGCCTGGGCATGACGCAGGACCGCGACCACGCGGCGCCGGTGGCCAACTCGCACGGTTTCTCGATCGAATGGCTGAAGCTGCCGGTCGGCGGCGGTGTGTCGCGGCACCGGCTGCAGGAACAGCAGGTGCTGGTGGTGTACCAGGGCACGGTCGAGATCGCGGTCGAATCCGGGGCTGCTGTGCTGCGCACGCAGGCCCGCGGCACCACCGAGGGTTGGGACAGCTTTGCGATGCCCGCCGAGTGCTTGCGCAGCTACCGCAACAACGGCGACACCACCGCCGTGGTGCTGGTCATGACGCCAGGCGACGGCCGCAAGACCATCACCTGGTCGCCCGAAGTCGTGGCTGCGGCTGCCGCGCAGGACCGCGCCATCGACGCCAATGGTTTTGTGGCGCCCAAGCGTTTTGTCGACCGCTCGCAAAGATGAGGCCGACGGGCGGTCGACTTGCTTGTCATCGCGGGCATGACGCAGTTTGTCATTGCGGGCTTGCCCCGCAATCCATGGTTCCCGGGGCGAGCCCGGGATGACAAGCGCCTGACGATGTTGG
>JANLQZ010000331.1:0-2660 GCA_031368125.1 Betaproteobacteria bacterium | reverse complement strand
CGCCAGACAATTCCGGAACCAAACGCTTGACCATCGAACGCCTCCAACAGCGGTGTGATCGGACCATAACGCAGACCGACCCGGTATGGAAGACCTTGTGTCAAAAAAGGGAATTTCCCGCACCCGCCAGAACGCGGCTTTGCGCTAAGCTGCATGGCATGGACCGACAAGCACTGCAAGGCGCCCTGGCCGAGTATTTCGCTCCCTGGGTGCAGGCGCTCGACCTGCGTGTGTTGTCGTGCGACGCACAGGCGGTGCTGGTGCAGCTGCCGCAGCAGGCCCAATTGGCGCGGGTCGGCGGCATGCTTTGCGGGCAGGCGATGATGGCGGCGGCCGATACCTGCATGGTGCTGGCGTTGATCAACCACCTGGGGCAGTTCCGTCCATGCACCACCGTGCAGATGAACACCAGTTTTCTGCGGCCGTTGTCGGCACAGGATGGCCTGGTTCGCGCGACGGTGCTGCGCGCCGGCAAGTCGCTGGCCTTTGGCGAAATCGACATCCGCGGTGCGGTGGACGGCAAGAGTGTCTGCCGCGCCAGCACCACGTACGCCCTGTTGTAGCGGGCCGGCATGCCAGGCGGCGTTCGCGCAGTGGTCACCGGCACGATGCGCGGCCTGCTGCGTCTGTCGCTGCTGTTGCTGCTGGCCGCGCCGCTGGCGCTGGTGCTCCTTGCGCTCGACAACACGCCCCTGGTCACCAGTGAGGTCGCATTCACGCCGGCCCACATCGAACGCGCGAAACGCATTCTTTCGCGCAACGACCCGCGCCGGATGCGGCCGGGTGTCCTGCGCACGGTGGTGATCAGCCAGGAAGACCTGGACCTGGCGGCCAATTACCTTGCCGGTCGTTTTGCGCACGGTGCCACCCGCGTTGTTCTGCAGGAGGGCGCCGCTACCCTGCGCGCCACGTTCGTATTGCCTGCCAATCCGGTCGGGAGGTATGTCAACCTGGACGTGGCATTCACCGAGACGCAAAAACTTCCGGAAGTGGCGCTGATGCGTATCGGCCGGGTGCGCGTGCCGGCATTGCTCTGCAATTGGCTGGTGCGCAGCGGTCTTGCGCGGCTGCAGGCCAGCGCGGACTACTCCGCGGCGGCCGACGTGATCAAGCAGGTGAGTGCCGCCGGCGGTGTGCTGAGCGTCGTGTTCGAATGGAACGAAGCGGTGACCGGCCAGCTCCGGGCGGCGCTGGTGCCGGCCGCGGACCAGGCACGCTGGCAGGTGTACCAGGCGCGCCTGGTCGAGTTGACGGGACCATCGGTCAAGGGACATTTCATGACGCTGGACCAGTTGCTGGTGCCGTTGCTGCAGCTCGCCGCGCAGCGTGCCGCCAATGGCAACGCACTGGATGAAAACCGTGCCGTGATACTCGTGCTCACCTTCTATGTGAATGGCAAGGGCCTGGCGTCCCTGGTGCCGCAGGCGCGCGACTGGCCGCGGCCGCTGCGGCGCATCGTCACGCTGTCCGGGCGCACCGATTTTCCGCAGCATTTCACGATCTCGGCCGCCTTGGCCGCCACTGCGGGCAGCCCGCTGTCGGATGCCGTGGGCCTGTACAAGGAGGTCGACGACTCCCGCGGTGGCAGCGGCTTTTCGTTCAACGACATTGCGGCGGACCGCGCCGGCACGCGTTTTGGTGAATTGGCGGTGGCCAGCCAGGCGGGCGCCACCAAGTTGTACCGCGAGGTGGCGCGCGGCCTGAGCGAGGGCGACCTGATGCCCGATGTGCGGGACCTGCCCGAGTTCCTGACCGAGGCCGAGTTCAAACGCCGGTTCGGCGGTATCGGAGCGCCGCCCTACCTGGCACTGCTGGCCGAGATCGAGCGGCGCCTGGGCGCATTGCCGCTTTACCGGTAGCCCTGCGGATCGATCCCGGGGCCGGGTCGATGCGGCTAAAATCGCGGTTGTTCTTCCGCACCAGACATCCAAGGAATCCCATGGCCGCCCCCTCCAGCAACCACGATGCCCCGCCAGCCGACGCGGTCGAGAGAATTGTGCCGTTCATGCCACTGGTGTTGCCTGTGGCCGGCGCGGTGCTGATTTTCCTGCTGGCGTTCATCGCCGTTTTCATGGCTTGACGGCACGGCGCCGACGCGGCCTACCCGGCCGGCTGCTGGCGCACCGGCATGATGTGGATTCCGCGCGCCGGAATCGACACCACCAGACAATCCCCCTTGCTGGCGCGCATGCCGCGCAACGTAGCGGTCGACAAATTCAGCGTCAGCCGCTGACCGGGTAGTTCCTGCGGCATGAGTGTGCACAAACTGGTTTCGCCCAAGGCCAGTACTTCGACCAGCGTACATGGCACGGCATTGTGCGGCCCCTGCGCGCTGCCGGGCGACGGCGGCGCGGCGGGCGAGTCCACGTCCACCGATTCGCCGGCCACCACCCAGGTCACGTCGACGCCGTCCTCCAACCGGTTCTTGTCGATCACGCGCAGGGTGGCGCCGCCGCCCGCGGGTCGGTCGAACCATTCCAGCCGCCCCCATCCTGGCAGGTCGCGATGGAAGCGGCCCTGGAAATGGTTCTGGATTCCAACCAGTTCTGCCACCCGCGCATTGCGTGGACTCGTGAACACGCGTTGTGGCGTTCCGCTTTGCAGGGTTTCGCCAGCGTCCAGGATGACGATCCGGTCGGCCAGTTTGCGCGCTTCGGCCA
>JANLQZ010000322.1:0-2834 GCA_031368125.1 Betaproteobacteria bacterium | reverse complement strand
GAACAGTTGCGTCGCATTGCATCGGCCTGTGCGCGCGCCCGTGTGCCGGTGACGCTGCGCGGCGGCGGCACCGGCAACTACGGCCAGTGCACACCGATGCAGCGTGGCGTGATCGTCGAGACGCTGGCGCTCGACGCGGTGCAGGTCCGCCCGGGTTATGCCACCGTGCAGACCGGCTGCATCATCGCCGCGCTCGAGCAGGCAGCGCGCGCGACCGGGCAGGAGATCCTGATGTTCCCCTCGACGCTCACCGACGCGACCGTGGGCGGTTTCGTCGCCGGTGGTTTCGGCGGGGTGGGATCGATCCGGCACGGCATCCTGAAGGACCCCGGCAACATCACGCGCATCCAGGTGCTCACGCTTGAAGAGGAGCCGCGCCTGATCGAGCTGTCAGGGGCCGAGATCCAGCAGGTGCACCATGCCTACGGCACCAACGGCATCATCACCGAACTGGACGTGCGTCTGGCGCCGGCCGAGGACTGGCGCCACGTGATCGCCTTGTTCGACAGTTACGAGGCGGCGCTGCGTTTCGGCATGGATGCCTGCCGCCCCGACCTGCCGTTGCGGCTACTGACCACGGTCGAGCGCCGCTTTGCACCGTACTACACGCAGTACCAGGGGCGCTTCGATGCGAGCCACGATGCCGTGTTTGCGTTGTGCGCAGCGCCGGGACTGGCTCCATTCGAGGCGCTCGTCAAGAGCCATGGCGGGCGCATCACGATGGTCATGACCGACACCGAGGTGGCCGCCGCCGGCCTGCTGCCGGCCTACGAATGCGCGTACAACCACACGACATTGATGGCGCTGAAGATCGATCGCAGCTGGACCTACATCCAGCTCTCGTATCCGCAGCCTTTCGACCTCGCGCTGGCGTTGGCGCTGATGGCGGAATTCGGCGACGAAATCCTGTGGCACCATGAATTCGCGATGGCCGGTGGCGGCTACGGCGTCTACGCGATTCCGCTGGTGAGTTATCTGGATGCCGAGCGGCTGCGGGAAGTCCAGCGGACCATTGAAGCGCGTGGCGTCACGGTGTTCGACGGCCATGTGGTCACGATCGAGGACGGTGGCATGAAGTCGATCGACGACGCGCAGATAGAGTTCAAGAAAGTGGCCGACCCGCACGGCCTCATGAATCCCGGCAAGACCCGCGGCTGGCGGCCCGAATACGCCCGGCCCTGAGGGCTGCCACCGGTCGCCGCTGCGATGAATACCCTGGTCGTGCACTGCCACCCGAACCCGCAGAGCTTCAATGCGGCCCTGTTCGGCGCCGCGTGCGACGCGCTGCGCCAAGGCGGCCAGGAGTTGCGTACGATCGACCTGTACGCCGAGGGGTTCGACCCGGTGATGAAGCGCGACGAGCGCATGGCGTACCTCGACAACCCGGGCCTGATCGAGGCCCGGGTGCAGGCCCATGTGGACGCGGTGCGGTGGGCCGAACACCTGGTGTTCGTATACCCGGTGTGGTTCCACGGGCCGCCGGCCATGCTCAAGGGCTGGCTGGAGCGCGTTTTTCTGCCCGGCGTGGCGTTCACGCTGCCGTTCAGAAAAGGCGAAAGAGCCCGGCCCGGGCTGCAGCATGTCCGCCGCCTGACGGTTGTCACCACTGGCGGCTCGCCGTTGTGGTGGTTGTGGGTGGTGGGCGACCCGAACCGGCGCCTGTTTGGCCGGGCCATACGGGCCTTGTGTGCGAAATCCTGCCAGCTGAGCTGGCACCAACTGCACAACATGAACAACGTGACAGACCACGACCGCAGCAGCTTTCTTGCGCGCGTGAGCCGCAGCCTGGAGGCGATCCGATGAGCAGTACTTCCCATGTTGCCGCTCGATGCGGTGCTGGTGGAGGTGGAGGCCACGTTCTACCTTCCGCCGCGCTGATAGAAACCGCGCCGCTACCTGGTGCTCTCAGCCTTTTGGCAGCCGCTGGCCCGGCCGTGGCCCAAGGCGTGCTTTTGCCGGCTTACAATTGCCGTGCCCGTTCTTCGTCAGACACCGCAGCAGGAGCGTCATGTGGTCCATTGCACCGTTCGGGCTGAGCCAAAGTGGCCCTCAAGGCAGGCGACCAACTCGAGGCACACAGCTGCGGGTTTGACGGCTTTCAGTTACAGATCAATAACCGGGAGTCGATTGGTGAATGTGTTGCTTGCAGCGAGCCGATCAGCGCGCCCCGGAGCTTTGGAGTAGCAGTCTTTGGCGCAGGTCTTCCTTGATAACCTGACCAAGAGCTGGGGTAGGCACCTGGCCGTCAACGGCGTCAGTTTTGTGGTTCCAGAAGGTCAGCTTGTCGCCATACTCGGGCCCTCAGGTTGCGGAAAATCCACCATCCTGCGGCTTATCGCCGGGCTCGAAGAGCCCACGTCCGGCCGGGTTGAGATCAACAACCAGGACGTGACCAAACTGTCACCATCGGAGCGGCACATCTCCATGGTGTTCCAGTCCTACGCCCTGTTTCCGCACCTCTCGGTGGCAGAAAACGTGGTTTTCGGGCTGAAGGTGCGCAACGTGGCGCGCGCAGAGCGGGATGCGCGCCTCAAGCGGGTTGCCGATCTGGTGGAGTTGACGCCTTATCTCGACCGCAAGCCCGGGCAACTGTCCGGGGGGCAGCGCCAACGCGTGGCGGTGGCGCGGGCGATCATTGCCGAGCAGCCGGTGTGCCTGATGGATGAACCGCTTTCCAACCTCGATGCGCAACTGCGCCATGAAATGCGGGTCGAGATCCGCGCCTTGCAGCAGCGCCTCGGGATGACCATGGTCTATGTGACCCACGACCAGACCGAAGCCATGACCATGGCCGATCTGGTGATTCTGATGCGCAACGGCGCCATCGAACAGGC
>JANLQZ010000308.1:0-9786 GCA_031368125.1 Betaproteobacteria bacterium | reverse complement strand
TTGCGCTGTTTCATCAGCAGCGGCACGGCGCCCTTGATCTGTTCGATCTCGGCCCGCAGCCGGTTCTTCTCGCGGTTGTTGCCGGCCACCATGGACGAGAACCAGACCGGCGCGGCCGGCATCTTGGCCTGGAATGTCTGTGTGTTGTCCGGGTCGAACACGGCCGACTTCGCGGCTGGTTCGGGTTTGGGAGGGTCAACGGGAGCCTGCATGGCCCAATTATCCTTGAACGTAAGCAGATGTGTGCCGCACGACCTGCGACCACGGCTCAGCCTCGCATCAGCTGCTGCGCCTCGAACTGCGCCGCGGGCATCGGCCGGGCGAACAGATAACCCTGACCCTGTTCACAGCCGAGGTCGGTCAGCTGGCGCCGGACCGAGTCGTCCTCGATGCCTTCGGCGGGGGTCGTCAGGTGCAGGCTGCGCGCAATCTGGATGACGGCCGCGAGAATCGCCACGTCCTGCGGGCCCTCGGCCAGCCGTCTGACGAACGACTGGTCGACCTTGAGTTTGTCGACGCTGAATCGCTGCAGATACTAGAGGTTGACCGCGAGCACGAAACGGGCGTGGCCCACAGCCCGCCAGGCCGCCATCTGCCGGCACGCTTCGCGGACCACCCATTCGCCGATTTCCACGATCAGCCCGGACTTTTCCGCCGCCGCAATGAAAGCGCCTGGCCGCACCAGGCCGGCGTCCGGGCTGTTCCAGCGGATCAGGGCTTCGGCCCCGACCATGCGGCCACTCACCATATCCACCACCGGCTGGTAATGCAGTACAAATTCGCCATGGACGAGGGCGCTGCGCAGGCCCGCGATCAGCTGCAGCTTTTCCTGCGTCCGGGTGTTCATGGATTCGTCGTAGAAGCGAAACAGGTTGCGGCCCGCTTCTTTGGCGTGGCAGACGCTGATATCGCCGTTGCGCAGCAGGGTCTCGAAGTCGCTGCCGTTGTCCGGGAATACCGCGATGCCGACCGAGCACGAGGTGGAAACCAGGGTGCCGCGCACGTGAAACGCCGTGCTCATGCGCTCAAGGATCTTCGACGCCACGGTGGACACGGCTTCGCCCTGCGCGATATCGGTGATGCCGACCAGGAATTCGTCGCCGCCCTGGCGGCTCACGATGTCGGCCTGGCGGACCGCATCGAGCAGGCATTGCGCAACCGGCTTTGCCGGGGCGCTGGTGTTGCCCCCTTGAGGGGCTGAGGGCCGCGGCTCCAGACCTGCCCGCGCAGGTCTGGACGGTCCCGCAGGGCCGCTGCCTCCGGCAGCGGCGCGGAGACGGCTACTTGCGTAATCGGCGCCTGCCGATTCCGGGGCAGTGAGCCGTAACAGGGGTGTTTCATTTCAGACCGACGTCGCCAGTCGGTCGGCCGGGTAGGGGCGCATGAAGTCCATGCTTTGCTCGGGCGGCACGTCGAGCCAGTCGCGGTAGGACTCCTGCGGAAGTACGACCACCATGCGTTTTTCGTCGGTGGGCTTGTGGAAACGAGACATCAAGGCATGCGCGTCGGCGTTGATGGTCAGCATGGAGTAACTGTAGACCGTTTCCCCCGCCGGTGACCGCCACCACGACCACAGGCCGGCGATACCCAGCGGTTCGCCGTCGGCGCGGGCGATCCGCGTCGGGACCGCCTTGCCGGAGCGCCAGTCGGGCTCGAAGATGGCGTCGGCGGGAATGATGCAATGCTGGCCCTTGCGCCAGGCGTCGCGAAAGCTTGGCTTCTCGTGCACGGTTTCGCTGCGCGCATTGAAGGTGTTGCGGGCCAGCTTCTGATCCCGCGCCCAGTGTGGCAGCAGTCCGAACAGGCCCGTGATGGCCGCCAGGGCCGGCACCGCCGCGTCGCCGGAATCGGCGGCATGCGGCCGGCGCAGCATCACACCCGTGTAACCCGGCCAAAGATCGTATTTGCCCGAGTCGTCCGGCGGGTAGACACCGAAATGGCGAAAAAACCGCTCACGCTCCTTGATCGCCTGATAGTGGCTACACATGTGAAAGACTTATACGCCCTGGCATTCAATGATATGAATCGTTCGCCCTGGGCTTGGCCTGTCCTGAGCTTGGCGGAGGGTCGAAGGGCCCAGTGGCTTCGACCAGCTGCGCCCGATCGGACCTTGCCCATCGAACGCCGTTGGTCATTGGATCGATCCGCCGCAGAGCGCGATCACCACCACCGCCGCCGCCCGGCCCGGTGCAGCGCAATCTGTCGGGGCGTGTTCGTTCAGAATCTTCCAGCTGCGGGCTTGTCAGACGTATGCATATCGGCCGCGCAACACGAATGACAATGGTTGCATCACGTTCGGCACCGGAGCTGTGGCCGGCGCGTAGCATTGCGTCCGCGACTGAACTCGGTGGCTGGAAGGTTCTCCTGGCCGCCTCGTTATTGCTTGCGCATCATGATGGCCTTGACCCAGGCGGTGCCATTTCCCGTCTCCACCTTCAGGAAGCCGTCGCGCTCCTCGCCGCCGAAGATCACTTCGTCCGATTTGCCCAGCGTGGTCACCACCGGGCCTTCGGCCGCGTTGCGATAAGCCTTGACGCCGGCGATTTTCGGGATGTACACATCACCGGCCGATCCTGCCCCGGCCCTGACGCTGCCGGTGGCGTTGGCCTGGTTCGCTGCGCCGGCCTTGGCCTGTATCAGCGAGGGGTTGTCGCGAATGGTCAGCACGATCTTGTTCCAGTTGTCCAGGAACGAGGCCGCCACGATCTTTCCTTCGGCGGTGCTGGTGTACCCGCCCAGCGCGGCACCACCGCCACCGCCAAAAAGCACCGCGCCGACGTTGAAGTCGGTTTTTTGTGCGCTGCCCTCGGCCGCCGCGATCTGGATGCCCGAGCGCGTATCCGCCATGGTCATCGAGGTCTGGGCCTCCTTGAATTTCAGGCCGCCGGCGATGGCGCCAAGGATGCCGAGCTTGCCGCCCAGACTGGCCAGGCCCCCGCCGACGCCGCCAGCATTCGGATTCGAAAAAACCACGCTCGGGGTGACCACGAAGTCGGCTGCAACCATCTGGCCCTGGCCTACGTTCTGTCCGGACTGCAACTGGCCGCCCGCTGCCAGCGCACGTTCCTGCATCAGGTTCTGGAACGCGGCGCCGCGCTCCACGATCTGGAAGCAGTTGGACTGCTGCACGATCAGCCGGATCATGCCGGTGGGAGATTGCAGGCCGATGCGCAACAGCGCTTGCAATACCGCGTCCTGCGGCTCGACCACCGCCAGCGTGCCCTTGGGCGCATCGCATTTTTCGACCCGGGTGACGTCGCCGGCCGGGCCACTGGCGCCGCCCAGGGTCTGCGCCTGCGCGCTCGGCGACCCGGCCAACATGCCTGCGCTCAACAGCGCGGCCGATACCAGGGACAAGGGAAACCGGTGGGGTGTGGTTGGCATTCGATTTTCTCCAGTGAAGCGGACATGTATCAGGAAACGGGAGCGGCCGTGCCCTGACCAGAGCGGTATTTTGACCCAAGACCGGGCTGGCCGATCACAAAAGTATGCGCGAGCATGAACAGGCCGTCAAACGACTTTTCAGCCGGAACGGCGCGCCTGCACGCTGTGGCCGTTTGGCAGGAATACGCGGGCCGTGGATTCATGTCCAATAGCGCGATGGAAAACCCGCGTCACATCGACCAACGCCTGACGGAGCTGGAGATCAAGGCCAGCTTCAACGAAGACCTGCTGGATGAGTTGAACCGGGCGATCTTCCGGCAGCAGCAACAAATCGACAGCCTGATCCGCGAGCTCGGACACCTGCGTCGGCAAAGCCCGGATGCAGGCGCTGGCGTGGCGCGCGGCGCGCGCGACGAGATGCCGCCGCATTACTGACGGTCGGGGACGCGCGAACCGGTGCTCCGGTCAAAACCGTATTGGCGGGCCGGCCCATGCCGCGGGCAGCGGACGCGCGCGCGCCATGGCCTCGGCTGCCTCGCACCAGCCCTCGCAGGCGTTGCGACCGGGCCGGCGTCGACACAGGTTCAGCAGCCCCTTGCACTTTGCATAAAGGCGGAAGAAGCGCAGCACATCGCGGATCTCGATTTCGCTCGGCGGGTGCTCGCTGCAGACCAGCTTGTCGTCCGACATGCCGCGATCGGTCAAGGTGATCGCGCCCCAGGCACGGACCCGCGTGCGCGTGCCCAGGCGCAGGCGCGACCCGAGTACCAGCGCGTCGAGCAGGTCGCCTTCGAGGCCGAGATGGGTCGGCACGGCACCGTAGTTGAACGGGCACGGGAGCGGTGACACGAAGTCGATGCTGCCGGTGGAGCCGCGCTTGAGGAAGCTGCCGCGCGGGACCTCGATCACGACATCGACTTCAGGCGCTTCGGCCGACGGGTAACGGGTGTGTGGCTGCGCGAAGTGGTTGAATCGCATCCCCCGAGCCTACTCCCGCCAGCAGGACGTCAATCCTGGCCGCCTGGTACGGATGTGGCGGGCCCGGTGCTGGCGTCAATCGTGGGGCGGCTAGCGGAACCCGACACTGAGCCTGGACAGCGGAGCACTGAATTCGCCGGTCCAATGATCGCCCGACTGCACCGGCCATGCATCGGTCCAGGTGCCCGTGGTGACAACATCGCCCGCCTGCAGGTCGCAGGAGCCGGGGCATTGGCGCAGCTCCTTGAGAAAGTGCTGCAGTGCGTGCAGCGGGCTGTCCAGCACGTTGGCGCCGCGTCCCTGCTCTACGACCTGGTGGTTCTTCCAGAGACTGACCTGGGCGAGCGCCAGAACACGTTGCAATTGCTCCGCGCTGGACGCGATTTCGCGCACCGGCCGCTTGTGCCCAACGACCAGGCGCGCGTGCAGAGCGCCGTCGGCCACGGCATCCGGCGCCGCGAACTTCCAGTCCGGCAAGTGCGACTGCACGATCTCGAACCCCGGCGCAACCCAGCCGATGGCCTGGAACAGGTCCTCGAGCGTGGCGCCAGGCACGGGTGTCGACTTGATGCCGAACACACACTCCGGCTCGATGCGCGGCTGGCAGCTGTTGGCAAGCGACACCACTGCTGCGCCTTCACAGAAGCTCAGCGTGGTGTCGAACACCGCGCCCCAGATCGGCGCGAACACGTTGTACCGCGGCCAGATGTTGCGGTTGGTGAAGCCGATCTTGTAGCCGCGCGGGACCTCGCCCCTGGCAATCCGCAAGGCGCGGACCGCCAGCGCCTGCTGGTAGGCGGCGGGCACATCGATGCCGTCGGTGGTGTTGTCGGCGCCCAGCGGATCGGCCCAGAGTGCGCCGGAATCGTAGCGGTCGAGCAGGTCCTGGGGTGTCATAACATGCTGGCGCCCCGGAGGGCGCGCCTGGTGAGCGCGGCGTTAGTGGGCCAGGACCATTGTCGGCGCAGGGCAACCCTGCGTGGCGGGTGGATGCGTCAACCTGCCCACGCGAAGGGAGCGAAGTGCCCGTTGCGCGTGCCGGTCGCGTCGTCCCAGTCGATGCCGAAAACATGGAACTTGCTGCGCGCCGCCTTGGCAAGCGACAGCCGGCTGTTGACAGGGTGCGCTGTGTTGTCCACGCCGATGGCCTGGTTGGGCGCCGAGGCACTCGCGATCCCCATGCAAGCCTGGTCGACCAGTTCGCCTGCGCGCACCGAGCGATTCAGCCCATCGACTTCAAACTGGATCGGCCGCCGCTCTACACCTGCGATTCGGCCGACCAGCGGAGCGAGGGCAGCCATTGGTCCACCGGCCGCGCCGGTGGCGATGGCACTGATAGCCTCGAGCTGCTGGTCCGAGGCGGTGTCGTCGACGATGAGCCCGACCGTGATGTTGCCATCGGCCATAACGCCTGGCGAAAACATCATGACGATGAATGACAACCCGTCGAGTTTGACGCCGTCCTTCGCGCCGGTGTCGATGCGCATTGTCACTGCCGCCTTGCAATCACCTTCGGTCGGCCGTGCCGTGAGGTTGGAGGTGATGCAGGGGCAGAGAAACGCGCAATTGCAGGTCTCCATGTATTGACCGGTGATTTGCCAGGTGGACATTGCGATACCCTCCGAACGAAGGCGCCGGTGCGGCGACCGGCAAGTGCAGAAGAGATCTGCAGCCGCTACCGTCACTGCGACGGCAGCCGGGCCAGTGTATGCCGATGTGTGGGCGTTCGCAATGTCGGGTGTTGTCCTGTCAGATCTTGCCCGTGTCGGCAACGCGCGGACTGGCGCGCAGCCGCTGTTGAAATGCAATATTCCCTGCTTGACAGACAGCGGAAACACGCGGATCGTTCAACCGGGTGTTTGGTTGATCCGCCGCGCGGGACGTCGCGCCGGCCGGGTCGTGCAATGTGAAAGGCGGTGAGTGATGCGACAGCATGGGCTTGGTTCGGCAGCAGGGGCGCCAACCGCTGTGACCGCGCTGGTGGCCCGGCAGCCAGGGCGCGCGCTGGCGATGCTGGCGGCCAGCGTGATCGGCTGGGTGTTCCTGGCGTGGATCGCGTTCGACATGGGCCATCCGTTGGCGCAATTGACGATGCCGGAATCGTCACGCTGGAACGCATCCAATGTGCTCGCGATCTGGTGCATGTGGGGGCTCATGATGGCCGCGATGATGTTGCCATCGGCATTGCCAATGGTGTTGACGTTCGTGCATCTGGGCTTGCAAAGCGGCGAACGCGCCCGCGTCGGCAGCTTCGTTGCAGCCTATCTGCTGGTCTGGTCGGGTTTCAGCGCCGGGGCGACCGCCGCACAGTGGGCGCTGCAGGCAGCGGGCTGGCTCAACCCGATGATCGTCAGCACGTCGGCCTTGCTGACCGGGCTGCTGCTGCTCATCGCCGGCGTCTACCAGTTTTCGCGCCTCAAGCACGTGTGCCTGTCGCACTGCCGCACGCCGCTGGGTTTTTTGCTCGGGGAGTGGCGCGCGGGTGTATACGGCGGCTTCGTGATGGGGCTGCGGCACGGCCTGTTCTGTGTCGGCTGTTGCTGGGCACTGATGGCCTTGCTGTTCGTGGGGGGCGTCATGAATCTGGCCTGGATCGCCGCGTTGTCGGTTGCGGTGGCCATCGAGAAACTGGCGCCCGGGGGAGAACGATTGGCCGCAGCGCTCGGACTGGGGTTGATTGCCGCCGGCCTGCTTCGGTTGCTGACCCTCGCGGTCCATTGACGCTGTGGCCATCGAGCCAGCGCTGGTTGCCACGGCGCTGCGTCGGGCGCGACCCGCAACCTACCCGGTCGGGTTGCACCATGCAGCACGAACGCCCGGGCGGAATGGGGGGACCGACCGGGGGCATCCGGCGCCCGGTTTCACCGTGCGGCGCGCGCAACGCGCCTGCGATTCCCGGACAGTAGGGCTAAGATGTGCGCTCGCCATTTGCAGTCACCACCACTTCGAGGAAACTCCATGACCATATCGATGTACCAGGCAAGCGCTCCGCGCTTTGTCAACATCCTCGGCAACCTGTCGAATATCCTGGACAAGGCGCAGGCCCATGTCGACGCCAGGAAGATCAACGATGCCGCGCTTACCGCCTTCCGCCTATTTCCCGACATGTTGCCCATGTCCACGCAGGTCCAGATTGCCTGCGATACCGCCAAGGGCGTGGTGGGGCGCCTGGCCGGCGTGGACACCCCGGTGTTCGAGGACAACGAAAAGACCCTGGCCGAGCTCAAGGCGCGTGTCGCCAAGACCATCGCCTTTATCCAGACCGTGTCTGCTGCGCAAATCGATGGCACGGAAGACAAGGAGATCATCACCAAACGCGGCGACAAGGAGACGCACTACAAGGGCATGCAGTTCCTGCTCGGCCACGCGATACCCAATTTCTACTTCCACGTCACCACCGCCTACAACATCCTGCGCCACAACGGCGTCGAAATCGGCAAGCGCGACTACCTCGGCAATCCGTAGCCGGACCATACCCTGCTCTGCCGGGCAGGTTTCCCTGAAAGGCGCCCTGGCCGCCACGCGATCGAAACCTGGTGAGCCTGCGTGCCGCTCCCGACCACCCCCGACGACATGGATGCCGGCCTTTGCCGGACAAACTGAACAGTATTGTGCCTAGGCGGCGCGCCGCCAACTACCAGGTCAGCGGGTCGATGCAGTAGAAGCGGCGCAACTCCTGGTAGAGCGCGGGGTGTTCGTCCGCCACGCGTTGCGGCAGCTCGAAAAAGGCCTCGGACGCGACCGCGAAGAACTCCGCCGGATCGGTGGCGCCATAGTCGTCGAGCAGCGACGCGTGGCCGGCTTCGGCGCGTTGTCGCAGCCGCGCGAACTCTTCGCTGAAGACGCGTGACCAGCGGCTGTAGGCGGCGCGAGTGCGCAACAGCGGTGCGCCGTTGGCGTGGCCGCTTTCCTGGTCGAGCTGGTGCGCGAATTCGTGGATCACTACGTTGCGCCCGTCGGCCGGATCGGCCGCCCCGGCCGCGACGTCGTCCCAGGACAGGATCACCTGGCCCTGCGACCAGGATTCACCGGAGAGCACCTGGCGCAGATCCTGCAGCACACCGGCGCTGTCGGTGCGCACCCGGTTGACGACAAACGGTCCCGGATAGACCAGCACCTGGCGCAGCTTCGGAAAATAGTCGGCCGGCCGCTCGAGCAGCAACAGGCAGGCCTGGGCGGCGATGGTCACGCGGATTTCGTCGGTAATTACCAGCCCGCCACAGCCCAGGAACGGCTTCTCGGCCAGGAACACCTGCACATGGCGCTTGAGCTGCAACTGCAGGTCGACCGGCATCCGCGCCAGGTAGGGAACACGTTGCTGCAGGATGCGGCGCCAATCGGGCGGAAACGGCTGGCCGCGCAGTTTGTCGCGGCGCTTTTCGACCCACCATGGACGCGCCAGCAACCAGACCACGAAGGCCAGGGCCAGACCGCTGAGCAGATAGAAAGGCAAGAGGGGGTGTCCGTCGGGGTGGGCCAGATGCCCATAGCTGGGTCCGTTCCGGGTGGATTTCAACCCCGGCGCCGCGGCCCGGATCAGCAACCCAGCTGGGTCGCCAGGTCCAGGAAATCGCGCGCATGCAGCGTGTTGGCCGGGTCGGGAGAAACGTCCTTGGGGCGGGTCGGGCCGAATTCCTGCGCGCGTTCGACGTAGGCGGTCTGCAACCCGCACGCGCGCGCGGCGGCCAGGTCGTCCTGGTGTGCTGCGACCAGCATCACCGCCGCCGGTGGCAGGTCGAATACACGCGCCACACCGAGGTAGGTCGCCGGGTCGGGCTTGTAGGCCCGGAACACCTCGGCCGAGAGCACACAATCCCATGGCAACGCCGCGCGTTTGGCCATGTTGGTCAGCAAGCCGATATTGCCGTTGGACAAGGTGCAGATGGTGTGGCGCGTCTTCAGGCGTGTCAGGCCCGCGACCACGTCGGGCCACGGGCCGAGGCGGTGCCAGGCCTTGTTCAGGTGCTGCTTCTGCGCCTCGTCCAGATGGCGCACGGCAAACTGCTCGAGCAGCTGGTCCAGGATCATGCGGTGCAGGTCGTCGATGAGTGTCCATCCGAGTTCGCCCGAACGTACGCGGCGCATGGCCGGCCGGTAGCCGGCGCGCCAGGCCAGCACGAATGCGCCGCCGTCGATACCGAGCTGCATGGCATCGACTTCTTGGCGGATGCTGCCGTACCAGTCGACGACGGTGCCGAACACGTCGAACGCCAGCACCTGCGGTATCGGTGCTGTCATCGTTGCGCCTTGTCTTTCTGGTTCTGCGCTTCGATGCGTTCGCGGGCGAGCTGCCAGTCGCTGTCGCTCCAGTGGCGCAGTTCGTAGAAGTTGCCGCCCGTGGCCAGCGCGTTGGCGCCGTCCATCATGATGCTCTGGCCGGTCAACCAGTCGCACTGGCCGCTGGCCATCAGGAAGCTGGCCAGG
>JANLQZ010000302.1:0-8924 GCA_031368125.1 Betaproteobacteria bacterium | reverse complement strand
CCACGCGCAGCCGGAAGTGGTTCATGTCCTGCACCGCCAGCGGGCGCGCCATGGCGGCGACCTGGGTTTCGCTCAAGCCGGTGAAACGGGTCGCGAAGTCCAGCGCCAGCTCGGTGTGCGACTTGTCGCCGCAGCGCAATTCGGTCTCCTCGTCGATCAGCGTGTCGATCATCGAACGGCGCACCGCGCGGTCGTCGCAACGCGAGATCAGGAAACCCTGCTGGTGCGGCGTGACCGACGTGAAATACGCGAAATAGGCCGCCAGCCGCGAGCAGATTGCGCGCCTGGCGGCGTATTTTGCGTATTTCACGTCAGTCACGCCGCACCAGCAGGGCTTCCTGATCTCGCCTTGCGACGACCGCGCGGTGCGCCGCTCGATGATCGACACGCTGATCGGCGAGGAGACCGAACTGCGCTGCGGGAACAAGTCGCACACCGAGCTGGCGCTGGACTTCGCGACCCGTTTCACCGGCTTGAGCGAAACCCAGGTCGCCGCCATGACGCGCCCGCTGGCGGTGCAGGATATGAACCACTTCCGGCTGCGCGTGGCGCGCGACGAACCGCTCGGTGTGGCGCTGGCAGTGCTCGGCATGGGCGGTGAATCCGATTTCAGCCGCACCTGCGCCGCACTGGCCGACGGCCTGCGCCGCCACTACGGCGTGCGCGACGAAGACCAGCAGAGCTGGATCGTGCATATCGAGGGCGACCTCGAACACGGCGCCGCCGCCGAGCGGCTGACGCGCCAGTTGCTGCGCCGGGTCGAAGACCAGCGCCGCTGCCTGCAGCTGATCGCCGAATACCAGGACCGCTGGCAGTACTTCTTCGGCCTCGCCCACGACCCGGAGTTCGTGCTCCGCCGTTTGGCGCTGGCCGAGACTCTTGGTTGACAGCAATTTTTTCTGATGTCACACTATCTTACCTAACGATCGTTAGATAAGCAATCCGGAAAGTTGCGCCCGCGAAGCTGTGTTGGCGCTGCTTGACGCAAGCCGGAATTTTTTGACCTCGCGATCCGCCAGAGGACTTGTCACCGATGCTTTCCAGCCCCGCAATCGACACCGACCGAGACGTGCTCACGGTGCGGCGCCTCGCGAAGTGTTATGGGGCAACACACGCGCTGCGCAATGTTTCTCTGACTGTGCGACCGGGCGAGGTGCATGCGGTGCTCGGCGAGAACGGCGCCGGCAAGTCGACGCTGGTCAAGATCCTCAGCGGCATCGTCCGGGCGGACTCCGGACGGATTGAAATATCGGGCGCCGAGTTCCTGCCGGGCACGTTGATGCAGGCACGCACGGCCGGTGTCTCGACGGCATTCCAGGAACTGAGCCTGCTGCCCAATCTGAGCGTTGCCGACAACCTGATGTTGCCGCGGCTTGTCAAGGGCTTTGCGGGGCGTTCACCAGTGACGGCCAACCGGCGCGCCGCAGCGGCAATCCTGGGGGAGTTCGGCGCCGCCGATATTGCGCCAGACGCACTGGTCGAGGACTTGTCCCTGGCACAGAAACAAAGGCTGGAAATCGTCCGCGCGTTCAGCCACCGCCCGCGCCTGCTGATCCTTGACGAGCCGACCGCCGCCCTGGCCGAACCGGAGTGGCTGTTTGGCGAACTCCAACGCGTGGTTGCCGCGGGAACGGCGGTGCTGTACATCACCCATCGGCTGCCCGAAGTGCGACGGCTGTGCAGCAGGGCGACGATTTTGCGCAACGGCGAGAACATCAGCACAGTGGATCTGGACAAAGTCACCGACAGCGACATCTTTGCCGCGATGGTCGGGGTCGCACCGAACCGGCATGCCCGTGTCGACGGCTCGAAGGACGCCGCCGCTACCGAAACGGCGCTGCGTGTGCGCGATCTTTACGGCGTGGGGGTGATGCCGATCAGCCTGGACGTTCGCAAAGGCGAGATCGTTGGGGTCGCGGCACTGGAGGGCCAGGGTCAGCGCGAGTTGTTCCGCATGCTGGGTGGGGCTACGCCGATGACGGGTGGCATTGTCGAGGTGCACGGGCGAAGCATGCGCCTGAATTCGCCGGCGCAGGCGTTGCACGCGGGGATCGCGTTTCTGCCGGAAGAGCGCAAGACCGAGGGTGTCTTTCTTGGCCTGGGCGTCAGCACCAACATTTCTCTGTCAATCGTGGATCGTTTGAGCCGGTTTGGCTTCATCGACCAGACGCGCGAGCGCGGTTACGTCGTAGAACAGGCAAAGACGGTTGACCTGGCCGCGCGTTTCGTCGACATGCCGATGGAGGCACTCTCGGGTGGCAACCAGCAAAAGGCCTTGCTGGCCCGTGTTCTGCTATCTGGTGCGCGAGTACTTGTGCTGTTCGATCCAACGCGTGGGGTAGACGTCGGCACCAAGCAGTTGATCTACGGCGTCGTTCGCCGTTTCGTGGCCGACGGCGGCACGGTTTTGATCTATTCGACCGAATTGGAAGAGCTGGTTCATCTCGTGGATCGTTGCCTCGTCATGTACCGGGGTGGGATCGTCGGTGACCTCGCCGGGGACGCGCTCTCAGAGGAGAGGCTGGTTGCGCTGGCGTCTGGCCACGGCAATTCCGATCGCGCCGCTTTGGAGCCGAATCCCGCCAGACTACTGACACGCGCATTGATCGGTTTTTCAAAGAACAGCACGCTGATCGCGACCGCCGTCCTGTTTGTTCTTTTCTTCATATTTGCGGCGCACCAGCCCGGAGCGCTCACCCTTTCGTCGATAACCAATCTTTTCAACAACGCCCTTCCGGTCGCTTTGGCGGCTGCGGGGGGGACGCTTGTCGTATTGACGCGCGGATTCGATCTTTCCGTCGCGGGAGTCGTATCGCTCAGCAATGTGCTCCTGGTCACCGCGCTGGGCGATGGCCGATGGGCGCCGTTGCTGGGGCTGGCGATGGTCGTGGCAGTCGGTCTGGCCGTCGGCGCCGTGAATGGACTCCTGGTCGCTTACCTGCGCCTGCAATCGGTCACCGCAACCTTGGGGACCATGGTTGTCTGTTCGGGCATTGCACTGCTGGTCCTCGAAACCCCTGGCGGCAGCGTGGCCGACTTCATCGCCGAAGATCTGACCGGTCTGGTCGGCAGCGCTGTGCCGGTCGCTGCGCTGGTCGCATCGGCGGTCGCCGTGCTGTGGCTCGCGATCCGGCGAACCGATTGGGGCGTGGCGCTATATGCCGTGGGCGCCGACGAGACGGCTGCCAAATTGGCCGGAATATCCACCCGGCGCGTCAAGATGCTGGCCTATTGCCTGGCCGGGGTGCTTTATGGGTTGGCCGGGTACGCCCTGACGGCGCTCACGGCATCGGGCGACCCGAATGCCGGGAACTCATACCTCATCTTGACGTTTTCGGCGATTGCCATCGGCGGCACGGCTTTCAGCGGTGGTCGGGGCGGACTGCTTGGTGCAATGATTGGCGCAGCGATCCTCACCCTCTTGTTCAAGGTCCTGTTCTCGATTGGCGTGTTGTCCTTTTCGACCGGGATCGTGCAGGGACTGGTGATGATCGCTGCCGTGTTGCTCGGCGCGCAAGCCGCCCGCGTCGCGCAGATGGGGCGCACATGAAGTGCCACGACCTGGTTCAACCTGTTGCGCCGCTGGCGGAGCCAACGGCCAGCTCGCGCGGCACAGGCAAACACCGACTCGGCAACGAAGACCTGGCGGCGCTCGCGTTGTTTGCAATCAGTGCGCTGCTTATCCTGGGGTCACAATGGATCAGCCCCAGCCTCGGATCGTGGAGCACAGTGCGGGCGATTGTCGTGATATCGACCTTCGTGATGGTGGTCGGCTTCGGCCAGCAGACCGTGATCCTGACCGGTGGCCTTGATCTCTCGGTTGCTTCACTGATGACCCTGGGCGCAGTGCTGATGTTTAGCCATGTCGGCGGGTCATCGATGGCATTGGTCTTGGGCTTGCCAATTGTCTTGCTGATCACGGGCGGTATTGGTGCGTTGAGCGGCCTGTGTATTGCGTCGCTGGGTGTGCCGCCATTCATCATGACGCTGGCCATGGGCATCATCGTGGGTAGCGCCATGCTCGGTGTCACGGGAGGTTCACCACGCGGCGCGGTATCGCCTGTGTTGGTTCGCCTTTTCGCCGGCGACTGGTTCGGTGTACCCCCGATCGTCTGGCTGATGGGTTGTCTCACTCTACTCGCCTCATTGCTGCAGCGGCGCACGGCATTTGGGCGAATGCTTTATGCAATTGGCACCAGCCCGGGCGCGGCGTACATCGCCGGCCTGCCCGTCAAGCGGGTGACGATCCTCTGTTATGCGATCAGCGGCGCCGCTGCAGGTTTTGCCGGGGTGCTGATGGTCGGGTTCTCACAGGGCGCCACACTCAACAGTGGCGACGATGTCCTGATTCCGTCGATCGCTGCTGTGGTGATTGGCGGAACGTCGATCGTCGGCGGACGCGGCACCTACCTCGGTGTCGTCGGCGGTGCGCTGTTGCTCACAACTTTCTCGACCATGATCTCCGCACTTGGCCTTGCTGCCGGATGGCGCGCGATCATCTACGGCACAGTGATCCTGTTGGCGCTACTGACGTTGCAACAGGATCTTCGTTTCTTGGGCGCGCGGCTGCGGTCGGCGTTCGGTTCGGCGCGGCTCAGGAATGTCAAGTCAATTTCAACCACCAATGGAGGAACATCACGATGAACTGGTCTAACAAGTTATCGACACGGGCACGAGCACTGATGCTTGGGCTGGCCGTGTTGCTGGCCTGCGGCACTACGGCAGTGCAGGCGCAGGAGAAGAAAAAATACAAGGTCTACCTGAGCATGTTTGCAAGTGGTGGTGGCTGGCTGACTGCGGCCAGCAACTCGATCAAGGCGCTCGCGGCCACGCCGCCGTACGACAAGCTGGTCGACCTGCAGGAGGTGATCTCCGGCCCCGACGCTCCAGCGCAGATTGCGGCCTACGAGAGCATGATCGCCAGCGGCGCTGATGCCATCATCACCATCCCGGCCTCTGTCACCGCGCTCAACCGGACGATCCGCCGCGGCTGCGACAAGGGCGTGGTCTTTTTCACGTTTGGCTACACGGTGACCGAGCCTTGTGCGTACCAGGTACATGCGATCACCAACGGGTTTGGCGAGAACGGCGGTCAGCTCATGGCCAATATGCTCAAAGGCAAGGGCAAGATCCTTGTCAACCACGCGTTTCCCGGCGGCCCGGCCGACAAGCGGCATTACGACGGCTTCCTGAGCGCCATCAAAAAGTACCCGAACATGCAGGTCGTCGCCGAGACCTGGGGTCGGGCCAGCGACGAGGTCTCACAGGCCGAGGCCACGAAGGTGCTGGCTGCCCATCCCGAGATCGATGGCGTATTCACGCAGCCCGGTGAACTCGGAATCATCAGGGCGTTTCTCGCTTCCGGCCGGACCAAACTGCCAATTGTTGTGGGCGAAGGCGGCAACGGCTTTCGCCTGGCGCTGGCCAACCCGGAAATGCGCAACAAAGGCCTGAATGGCGTTTCCTCCGGCGGGACTCCTGCGGAGGCCGCCTTTGGGTTCAAGGTCATGATGGAGATACTGACAAAGCAGCGCGTGCAGCCGTTTCGCAGGATCGCCTATCCCCTGCCATGGGTGCAGGCGGAAGACGTCAAGGTCTGCCCGGGCGACCGCCTCGAGAATGGCTGCAATACCTTTCCGAAGGACAAGGTCCCAGATGATTTCTTCGTCACCGTCATGTTCTCTGAAGAATTGCTGCCGGAGTTGTCGCTGACCGCCGCGCTCCAGGGAAAACCGACGCCTGGCGCAACGATCCAGAAGATCACTGCCAAGCTGATGCCCCAACCGGACACCCCGGGCATCAACTGCGAAAAATGCACCGCAGCACCGGACTTGTTCCGTGTCACCAAAGTCAAGGCGTTCGACGCGAAATAGGCCACCGGTTGTTCGGACCATCGGCGCCAGACACCGACGGGCATCGGCTTTTCAGCGATGCCCGTGCGGTGGCCTCGGCCGCAAATACCAGGAGACTCTTGATGCTCAATGGGCTTGACCAACTGGTCGACAGCGAGAAAGGTCTGGTCAGCCGCCGGATCTTCGTCGACCCCGATATCTACCGGCAGGAACTGGAGCACATCTTCGCGCGCTGCTGGGTGTTTCTGTGCCACGAAAGCCAGATCCCGAATCCTGGCGATTTTTTTACCACCTACATGGGTGAAGACCCGGTCCTGGTGGTTCGGGATACCGCCGGGAAGGTCGGGGCTTTCCTGAATATCTGCCGGCATCGCGGAACACGGTTGTGCCGTGCCGACTCGGGCAACGCCCGCAGCTTCGCCTGCGCCTACCATGGCTGGACCTACCGCAACGACGGGAAGCTGGTGGGTGTGCCGAATTACAACGACGGCTACCACGGCGAGCTGGATCGCGACAAATGGAGCCTGATCCCGGTCGCGCAGCTCGATGACCACAAGGGGATGCTGTTCGCGACCTTTGATCCATTGGCGCCACCACTGCGGGAATACCTGGGGGAAACCACCTGCTGGTATCTGGACACGGTGTTCGACCGATTTGAGGGCGGTATCGAGGTCATCGGCGGCATGCACAAATGGATCATTCCCTGCAACTGGAAGTTTCCGGCCGAGAACCTCTCCGGCGATGGTTACCACGTGCAGTGGTCCCACGGCGCGTCCATCAAGGCCGGGTTCGACGCAGCGCCGACCGCCAATCAGAAGTCCATCGGACACGACGTCGCGCTGGGCAACGGGCACGGCATGATCTGCGTCGGGCCGAACGACGCAGACGGGGCGGCCATGCCGGAGATAGTGGAGTACGAAGCGGCGATACGCCAGCAGACCGAGAAGCGCCTGGGGCCGAGGTGGAACGCAATCAAGCCCATCGCCGGAACCATGTTCCCGAATCTCTCCTTTGTGCGTGGCGGCTCGCGCACCTTTCGCGTGTTGCATCCCAAGGGGCCGGTCAAGACCGAGGTATGGTCGTGGTCATTCACCGACAAGGCCGCACCGCCGCACGTCAAGGAGGCGATTCGCCTGGCGGGCATGCGGGTTTTCGGTGTTGCCGGCACTTTCGAGCAGGCCGACATGGACAACTGGGAACAGTGCACTCGCACCTGCCAGGGGGTGGTCTCGCAGCGGTACGCGCTGAACACGCAGATGGGGCTGGGCCACGAGCGCTTTCACGAGCACCTCAACGCGCAAGCCAGCGATTTCCGCCTGAGTGAAATCAACCATCGGCAGTTCTACCGGCGCTGGGCCGAATTGATGGCGGCCGAGAGCTGGGCCGGGCTGGAGTCAAGGAAGGAAAAGGCGGGAGCCGGAAATGGCTGACGACGTCATTCGCGAAGTCGAACAATTCCTGTATCGGGAAGCACGCATGCTGGACGAGCGGCGTTTTCATGATTGGTTGGCGCTCTTCACCAACGATATCCATTACTGGATGGGGGCGAGAGCCAACCTGTATCCGAGAATCAGCAAGGCCATCAATGTCCTCGATCGTGCCAACTACCGCGAGGACGACCTGCCGAGGGCCAACGAGCTGGCGATCATGGACGAGAGCAAGACAACACTCAGTGGTCGCGTCGCGTGTATGGACACGGGCATGGCGTGGGCGGAGGACCCGCCCTCGCGCACCCGACACATCATTACCAACATCGAGGTCGAGCAGGCTAGCGATACCCTGGAACTCAATGTGTTTTCCAACTACCTTGTCTATCGCAATCGGGCCGAGACCGAGGAGGACTTTTATGTCGGCGCGCGTCGTGACGTGCTTCGGCGTGTCGAAGGTGCGTTGAAAATTGCTCGCCGCAGAATCATCCTCGACCAGTCCGTCATCCTGACCAAGAACGTGAGTATCTTCTTTTGAGCAGGGCCACTGGCACGAGCGATTTCAGCCGAGGCCGTGATGGCTGATTTCGACACCCTCGTCCGCGGCGGCACCGTCGTCGACGGCTCCGGCGTGCCGCGTTACTGCGCCGACGTCGGCATCAAGCACGGCCGCATCGCCAGGATCGGCAACCTCAGGCGCTTCAGCGCCTCTACCGTGCTGGACGCGGGCGGCCTGATCGTGGCGCCGGGCGCGATCGACCTGCACACCCATTACGACGCGCAGATCCACTGGGACCCGTATTGCACGATCGACGGCTGGCACGGCGTGACCTCGGTCACGCTGGGCAATTGCGGCTTCGGCTTCGCGCCGGTGCGGGCGGCCGATGCCGAACGCGCGATGTTGTGCATGACGCGCAACGAGGCGATCCCGATGGCGCCGATGCAGCAGACGATGGACTTCAGCTGGGAGACGTTCCCGCAGTGGATGGACCATCTGGAGCGGCTGCCGCTGGGCGTGAACGTGTCGCAGCTGGTTCCGGTGACGCCCCTGGCCAGCTACGTCATGGGCGACTGGGACCAGGCCAAGACGCGCCAACCGAATGCGCGCGAGATGGCCGAGGTGACGCGGCTGCTGCACGAGGCCATGGACGCCGGCGCGGCGGGTTGGTCGTCGCAGCGCCAGCCGCCGCAGAGCCTGGCCTCGTTCCAGCGCGACCACGACGGCACGTCGATGTTGTCGGACCTGCTCGACGACGATTTCTACCTGGCGCTGGCCCGGGCGCTGGGCGAGCACGACCGCGGCTTCATCCAGTACACGCAGGTCACGACCGAGCGTGGCGAGGCCGAAGCGGGCGCGCGCCGCGACATGGCGTTCCAGGAGCGCCTGGCCCGCGAGAGCGGGCGCCCGCTGCTGTTCAACGCGATCGTCATCAACGACGAGTTTCCCGAGGTGTTCCGCGCGCAGCTCAAGTGGCTCGAGGAAGCCAACGCGCGCGGCAGTCGCATCTTCGGGCAGGCGTCGTCGGTGCGTATCGCCGTCACTTTCACCTTTGCCGACTGGAACCTGTTCGACCAGAGCACGGTGTGGCGCGAAGCGACGCTGGGCACCGTGGCCGAACGCATGGCCAAGCTGTCCGATCCGGCG
>JANLQZ010000301.1:0-2777 GCA_031368125.1 Betaproteobacteria bacterium | reverse complement strand
GTCGTGACCTACGTGTTGACCACGCTGGCCAGCTTCGGGATCATCCTGCTGCTGTCGCGCAAGGGCTTCGAGAGCGAAGAGATCGCCGATTTTGCCGGCCTCAACCAGCGCAGCCCGCTGTATGCCGCGGTCATGGCGGTGTGCCTGTTCTCGCTGGCCGGCATTCCTCCCATGGTGGGCTTCTATGCCAAGCTGTCGGTCTTGCAGGCGCTGGTTTCCTCCGGCGAGGCAGTGCACATCGGATTGGCCGTCTTCGCCGTCATGATGTCGCTGGTCGGCGCCTTCTACTACCTGCGCGTGGTCAAGCTGATGTACTTCGACGAACCCGTGCATTCCGCTCCGATCGACGCGCCGACCGACGTTCGTGTCGTGCTCACGATCAACGGCGCACTGGTGCTGGTCCTGGGGCTGCTGCCCGGCTCGCTGATGGCCCTGTGCGCGCGCGCGGTCGCCAGCATGATGGCGGCCTGACGCCGCGCCCGTGGCTACCGTCGACGGCCACCTGGTGGAGACCAGGGTCTCGGGCCAGGAGATCCTCAAAGGCAGCTTCCTGCAGGCCATGCGCGACACGGTGCGGTTGCCGGACGGCGGGCAGGCGATCCGGGAATATGTGGTGCATCCCGGCGCGGTCATGGTGGTGCCCATCACCCATGCTGCGTCGGGCGAGGTATGCGTGGTGCTCGAGCGCCAGTTTCGATACCCCCTGGGTCGGGTCATGGTTGAATTCCCGGCCGGCAAGCTCGATCCCGGCGAAGACCTGTGGTTGTGCGCCCAACGGGAACTGGCCGAGGAAACCGGCTACCGCGCCGATGAGTGGGCCCATGCGGGCGTGATGCACCCGGTGGTCGCCTATTCCACCGAGTTCATCGACATCTGGTTTGCACGCGGTCTGAGGCCGGGTGTCCGACAACTCGACCAGGGTGAATTTCTCGATGTCATCACGGCCTCCCCAGCCGAACTGGTGCAGTGGTGCCGGGACGGCCGGGTTACCGACGGCAAGACGCTGGCCGGGGTGCTGTGGCTGCAGAACGTGTTGTCCGGCGCGTGGACTCTGGACTGGCGTTCACCCGGCGCCGCCGCAGCTGTCGGATAATCGTGCCATGAAAGTGCTGGATCTCCATTGCGGGCAGATGCATGTGTTCGAAGGCTGGTTTGCCAGCGAGGATGATTTCGCCAGCCAGCTTTCCCGTGGATTGGTGGCTTGTCCGATGTGTGGGGACACCGCGGTCACCAAGAAGCTCAGCGCCCCGCGCCTGAACCTGGGCGCCGGCCGCGCCAGCGAAAGCACCGGCATGGAGCTCGTGACCACCGGTGACGACGCGGTCGCCCTGCAGGCCGCTTGGCTGGGCATGGCGCGGCGCATCGTCGCCAACACCGAGGACGTAGGCGAGCGTTTTGCCGAGGAGGCGCGCCGCATCCACTACGGCGAGTCGGCCCAGCGCGGTATTCGCGGCAAGGCATCGGCGGCCGAAACCGAGTCGCTGGTCGAAGAAGGCATCACCGTGATGCAACTGGCGCTGCCGGAGGCGTTCAAGGGCCGGCTTCAATAACGCGACAAGACGGCCGCAGTCGCGGCGGCTGTTCAGGCTGCGAACTGCAGGGCCGCCAGGCGCGCGTAGACGCCACCCTGGGCCACCAGCGCGGTGTGGGTGCCTTGCTCCACGATCCGGGCGCGGTCCAGCACCACGATACGGTCGGCCTTTTGCACCGTCGCCAGGCGGTGCGCGATGACCAGCGTGGTGCGGTTGCGCATGGCGGACTCCAGGGCGGCCTGCACCATGCGTTCGCTTTCGGCGTCCAGCGCGCTGGTGGCCTCATCGAGCAGCAGCAGCGGGGGATTCTTGAGCATGGCGCGCGCAATTGCGATGCGCTGGCGCTGGCCCCCGCTCAAGCGCACGCCGCGTTCACCCAGGAAGGTGTTGTAACCCTCGGGCAGCAGGCGCAGGAATTCATCGGCAAAGGCCGCCTGCGCGGCGGCCCGGACCTCGTCGTCGCTGGCCCCGGGTTTGCCGTAGCGGATGTTCTCCATCGCGCTGGTCGAAAAGATCACCGCATCCTGCGGCACGATGCCGATATGCTCGCGCAGGTCGTCAAGCGCGAGTTGCCGGGTCGGCGCGCCGTTGAGCATGATCGAGCCGCTCTGCGGGTCGTAGAAGCGCAGCAGCAGCTGGAATACGGTGCTCTTGCCGGCCCCGCTCGGTCCCACGAGGGCGACCGTTTCCCCCGCCGCCACGCTCAGGCTGAAATCGCTCAGCGCCGGTTGCAACGGCCGTGACGGGTAGTGGAAGGAAACCGCGTCGAACTTCACTTCGCTGCCGGACGCGGGCTGGGCCGCAACCACCGGCGCCGCCGGCGACCTGATCGGAGAGTGGGTGTCGAGCAGTTCCATCAGGCGCTCGGTGGCGCCGGCCGCGCGCAACAAGTCGCCATAGACTTCGCCCAGCACCGCGAAGGCACTGGCCAGGATGATCACGTAGACCACGGTCTGGCCCAGGTGCCCGGCCGTGATGCGCCCGGCCATCACCGCCTGCGTTCCCTGGTACAGGCCCCACAACAACGCCGCCGAGGTGGCGATGATGATGAACGCCACCAGCACCGAGCGCGCGGTCGACCGCCGTACCGCCACCCGGAACGCGTTGTCGGTGGAAATGTCGAAGCGGCGGGTCTCGCGCAGTTCAGCGTTGTAGCTCTGCACCACCGGAATGGCGTTGAGCACCTCGGCCGCAATCGCGCTCGAGTCCGCCACCCGGTCCTGGCTGGCGCGCGAGAGCTTGCGC
>JANLQZ010000297.1:0-10214 GCA_031368125.1 Betaproteobacteria bacterium | reverse complement strand
GTCATCGGGCCGGACGGCCTCATATTGACCATCGGTTACCTGATGCTCGAAGCGCAATCGATCCAGATCGTCACGCAGGACAACAAAAGCCTGCCGGCCCGGGCCGTGGCGTATGACCTGGCGACCGGGTTCGGACTGATCAGGCCGGTGCTGCCGCTGCGCGGCATCGAACCAGTGGCGCTGGGCAGCGCCAAGGACCTGCAACCCGGCCAGCCCCTGATGGCCGCCACCGGCGGCCAGGGCAATGGCGAAGAGGGTGACGTGAGCATGACGCAGCTCGTGAGCCGGCGCCCTTTCTCGGGCTACTGGGAGTACCACATCGAGGCAGCGGTGTTTACCAGCCCGCCGATCGGCAACCACTCGGGCGCACCGCTGTTCAACCACAAGGGTGAGCTGATCGGCATCGGCAGCCTGCTGGTCGGCGACGCGATGGGCGGGAACCGGCGCCTGCCGGGCAACATGTTCGTGCCGGTGGACCTGCTCAAGCCGATCCTCAGCGAGATGCAGCAGACCGGCACCACCAAGGTCAGCCGCAGGCCCTGGCTGGGCCTGTCCTCCACCGAACAGGGCGGACGGGTGCAGATCATCCGGGTCAGCAGCGACAGCCCGGCGCAACTGGCCGGGCTGGAACCGGGCGACCTGGTATTGGCGGTCGATGGCACCAAGGTTGCCACGCTCGAAACGTTCTACAAGAAGTTGTGGGACCGTGCGCGTCCGGACGCGGAAATCTCGCTGACGGTGCTTCAGGGCGCTGACATCAAGACCATCGTGCTCAAGCCCGTGGACCGCATGAACACGATGCGCAAGCCTGCGGGCATCTGATACCAGCGCACGGCGCGCGGGTGTCAGCCGGCGAGCAGGCCGACGGCGACCGTGGGGTAGCGCAGGTTCAGCCTGAGTTCACTCTTGAGCCGCGAATTGTCCATGCGGCGCGACTCCGCCATGAAACTCAGCAGCATCAGCGGCAATTCATTTTGGGCCGTGCTGCGCGGCACACGCGGCGGGCGCGGCAAGCCGTACAGGTCGGCCGCGAGATCGAAATAATCACCCATCCTCATTTGTGAGTCGTCGTTGACGTTGTAGATCCGTTGTGGCCGGCCCCGCCACACGGCGGCGATACACGCGCGTGCCAGGTCGTCGGCATGGATGTGGTTGGTATAGACGTCGTCCGTCGCCACGAGCACTGGCGTGCCATTGAGCAAACGGGTCCTCGGGGTACCACCGGGACGGTCGGGCGCGTAGATGCCGGGTATACGCAGAATGCTGCTGCGTACACCCGACGAGCGGCCCAGGAATCGGACCGCACGCTCGGCATCGACGCGCCTGCGCGCCCGCGGCGTGTCGGCCCGCGTGGTCCGGGTCTCGTTGACGACCTCGCCGGCGCAATCGCCATACACGCCACTGGTCGATCCGTACACCACCACCTGCGGCGCGCATCTGCGGCGCAGGACCGCGACCAGCGCACGCGTACGCGGATCGGTCCAGCCCTCGCTGGGCGGCGGAGCGAGATGGACCACCCGCGTGGCGATGCCGGCCAGCCGGGCCAGGGTGTGCGGCTGGTCCAGATCACCCAGCACGGGCAAGATGCCACGGGTGCGCAATTCGTCCACGCGTCCCGGGCTCGACGTCAGCGCGATCACGCGCATGCGCGCGCCCAACTGCCCGGCCACGCGCAGACCGACGTCTCCACAACCGACGATCAGCAGGCGCTGGCGGCGGAAACGCGCGGGCATGGCGCCGAGAGGGGTTTGGTTTGAGGGCAAAATCGGGTGCGATACAAGAATCGACTTCCCCGAGGATACCTAAAGCATGACTTTCCTGATCTCCATTCTGCCCAGCGGACGAAGCTTCACGGTCAACCCCGGTGAAGCCATGCTCGCCGCGGGTATTCGGCAGGGCATCGGTTTGCCCTACGGCTGCAAGGATGGCGCATGCGGTTCCTGCAAATGCAAGAAGCTCGAGGGCACGGTGGTCCACGGCCCGCACCAGGGCAAGGCGCTGAGCCCGGAGGACGAAGTGAATGGCTTCGTGCTCACCTGCTGCGGCGTGCCACAGAGCGATGTCGTGCTGGAATCGCGGCAGGTCACGGAAGCCGGGGCTTTCCCGATCCGCAAGATGCCATCGCGCGTCACGGCACTCGAGCGCCTGTCGCACGACGTGATGCTGGTGCGCCTGCAATTGCCTGCCAATGACCCGTTCAACTACCGTGCCGGCCAGTACGTCGAGTTTCTGTTGCGCGATGGCGCGCGGCGCAGCTACTCGATGGCCAACGCGCCGCACAACGGCCCGGGCCTGGAGCTGCACATCCGGCACATGCCCGGCGGCCGGTTCACGGACCATGTTTTTGGCGTGATGAAGGAGAAGGAGATCCAGCGCATCGAAGGACCCTTCGGCAGCTTCTTCCTGCGCGAAGACTCGGACAAACCCATGGTGCTGCTCGCGTCGGGAACTGGTTTCGCACCGATCAAGGCGCTGATCGAACACATGCAGTTCCAGAACATCCAGCGCCCGGCAACCCTGTACTGGGGCGGGCGCCGCCCCGAAGACCTGTACATGGACGGGTGGGTGCGGGCCAGGCTGCCGGAGATGCCCAACCTGGCCTACGTGCCGGTGGTCTCGGATGCCAAGCCAGAGGATGGCTGGACCGGGCGCACCGGATTCGTCCATCGTGCCGTGCTGGAGGACCTGCCCGACCTGTCCGGCTACCAGGTTTATGCCTGCGGCGCCCCGATCGTGGTGGACTCGGCGCAAACCGATTATTGCGAGCTGGCCGGTCTGGCGGAGGAGGAGTTCTTCGCGGACTCGTTTATCACCGAAGCCGACAAGGCGAAGGCATGAGTTCCTTCTCTCGCTTCGGGCTCGTCGTCCGGCTGGCCGCCGCCATGCTCCTGTCGGCTCCGTTGGGGAGCGCCCTGTGCCAGACCTTTCCGTCCAAACCGATTCGCTGGATCGTGGTGGCGCCCGCCGGGTCGTCGCTCGATGTGATAGCGCGCGCGCTGCAGGACAAGCTCAAGGACAGCCTGGGGCAGCCGGTCGTGATCGAAAACCGCGCCGGAGCCGGCGGCACCCTGGGCACCAACGAAGTGGCCAAGAGCGCCCCCGACGGTCACACCTGGGTGATATCGTTCAACGGCCCGCTGGCCTACGCGCCGTACCTGTACAGCGCACTGCCGTACAACCCGGCACGCGACCTGCAACCGGTGGTGCTGACGACATCGCAACCCAACCTGATCGCGGTGAACGCCGGTTTTCCGGCCAGCACGATGAGGGAACTGGTCGCGGCACTGAGAGCCAACCCGGGCAAATTCAATTTCGCGTCGGTCGGCAATGGCAGCTCGTCTCACCTCACCATGGAATACGTGAAGGCGTTGACCGGAACCTATGCGGTGCATATTCCATTCAACGGCGGGCCGCCGGCGGTGTTGTCGACCGCCAGCGGAGATACGCAGATCCTGGCAACCGTTCCGACAGTCATCACGCCGCAGGTGAGCGCCGGCCGCATGAAAGCGATAGCAGTCACCGGTAGCCAGCGTTACGCATTGCTTCCCAATGTGCCGACCGTGGCGGAGAGCGGCATCGCGGAACTCCGGCAGTTCGAGGCGATCGCGTGGAATGGCGTGCTGGTGGCAGCCGGAACGCCGCGGCCGATCGTGGAGCGCATCAACAGCGCGATCAATGCCGCCATGTCCGACCCGCAGGTCAAGGAGCGGTTTCGGGCGGCCGGGCTCGACGCCGCCGGCGGAACGCCGGAACAATTCGCCAAGCTCATGGCCGACGAGTCAGCCAAATGGGCGCCGGTGATCCGGCGTACGGGCGCGCGCCTCGACTGACGGCCGACGGGTTTCGTCGGTCAAGGTCGGTGCGAGGCCCCGGTCAGGGCCGGCACGACCCGCCTGTTGCTTTGGGCGCAAACACGCACGTGCTGCGACGTGTCAGGTGGCAGGCACGACCTTCTGGCGGTCGTGTTTTTGCCGTGCGATGTGTTTGCTGGACCGCTTTTCCTTGCTGATGAGCCTGGCGCGTTCCTTTTTGGTCACAACGCCGTCGGCCTTGGCCTTTTCCTCGGCGCGCGCATGGCGTGCCTGCTCGGCTTTCAGGCGGTCAGCTTCCTTCTGGGTCAGGCTGCCCGACGCGATCCCCTGGTCGATGCGCTTTTGCTGATTGGCCTGGCGCTTGTCGATTCTGGGCGTCGCCGTGGGGTCCGCAGGCGCGGTTGTTGCAGCCTGGGCCAGACCAATGGCACCGGTGCCGAGCGCGGCGACCAACAGCAACTGATGTATCTTCATGGAGCGATCCTGTTCTTGGGTTGCATGGAGAAATTTCCACGCCCTTGCAACGGATGGCGGCCGCAATCCGGCGACCCGGGGCGATTGCGAACCTGTAACGCCGGGTAACGCCCGGTCGCGTCCGACCGGGCCAGGTTGAACAGTGCAGCGCCGGGTCGCACCAGGTCGCACCGGGTCGCGCGGCGTGAGGCGCGAGGCGTCACCAGCGCTCCACGACCGGTTGGGCACAATTGCACAATGAACTACAAATTGCCCACCGCCCGGTTGCTTGGCGCATTGGCCATTCTCGCCTTCGGCGTTGGCTTGATCCCCGTGCAAGTATTGGCGCAGACCAAGCCCATTCGCATCATCGTGCCGTATGCGCCTGGTGGACCGATCGACGTCACGGCGCGTGTGCTGGCTGAACGGGTGAAAGACACATTGGGAACCGTGATCATTGAAAACCGCCCGGGCGGCGGCGGCAACATCGGTGCCGATCTGGTCGCGAAGGCCGCCCCGGATGGCCTGACTATTGGCATCGCCGCCTTGGCCACCCACGCCATCAACCCGTGGCTGTATAGCAAGATGCCGTTCAACGCCGCGACCGACTTCGCGCCGATCACCCAGATGGTGCGCGTGCCAAACGTCCTCGTGGTCAATGCCGAGACCGCCAACCGGCTGGGCATCAACAGCCTGTCGGACCTGATCCGATACGCGCGCGCCCATCCGGGCCGGCTCAACTACGGTTCCGGCGGCAACGGCAGCGGCGGCCACCTGGCCGGGGAACTGTTCAAATCCCGCGCCGGCATTTTTGCCGTGCACATACCCTACAACGGTGGCAATCCAGCCCAGTTGGCGCTGTTGTCAGGGCAAGTGGATTTCAATTTCGACAACCTCGCTACCGCGTCGGCCAACATCAAGTCGGGGCGGCTCAAGGCCCTGGCGGTCACCAGCGCACAACGCAGCCCCGCCTTGCCCGACATCGCCGCCGTGAGCGAGACGATGGACGGCTTCGCGGTGGATACCTGGTGGGGCCTGGTGGCTCCGGCGGGCACGCCCAAAGACCTGATCACCAGGCTCAACCAGGCCTTTGTCGCGGCACTTGGCAGTGCAGAGGTACGGGCCCGATTTGCGGCTCTGATGGCCGAGCCCGTGCCCGGCAGCCCCGAGCAATTCGCGCAGTTCATGAAAGGCGAACTGGCGAAATACGAAAAGGTCGTGAAAGCATCGGGGGCCAGGGTCGACTGATGCCGCCGCCGCTCGACCCACCGCCAGCTACCGAACCCGTGTGCAAAAAAAAGTCAGGTCGATGCAGTTGTGTCCGTTTTCGCGCACGTACCGAAACTCGTCGGCCAGCCGGTACACCATCAACAGACCGAGCCCCCCGACCGGCCTTTGGTCCATCGGACTGGCGGTTCGCTGCAACGCCAGCGCGATCTCGGGCATTGGGTCGAAGGCGGCAAAGGCATCCTCGAAACGCAACTTCAAGGCGTTCGCACTAGCGTCGATCGACAGCCAGACCGACGCGGGTGCCGCACCCTCGCCACCGCCGTGGACCACACTGTTGGTCAGCAACTCCTCGACCGCCGTTTCGGCACGCAGCGCCGCAGTCGGCTCGACCCCGGCGGATGCCGCCCTGACATGCGCCAACAGCGGCCCGAGGGCTCCCATGCGCGCCGGGAAGCGGTATAGTGGATCGGCAGTCATCTGAGTCGAATTAGAACAGTCAACCGCAGGCGGATCAAATGAAGCATTGGCAACACACCGTGTCCCTGGTCTGTCTGGCGTTTTTCGGCTACGCAGCACAGGCTGCCGACAACGCCGGCGTGGTAAAGACCAGCAAGGGCGCCGTCACACTCGAACGTGCCGGCCAGAAGAGCGACGCGCCGGTGGGTACGCTGGTTTTTTCCAGCGACCGCTTCGTGACCGGGGCCGACGGTTCGGTGGGCATCACATTGCGCGACAACACACTGCTATCGGCCGGGCCGAACTCGACCGTCGAGTTGAACCAGTTCGCGTTCAACACCACCACCCATGCCGGTGCCATAGACGCATCGGTCAAACGCGGCACGCTGTCGGTCATTTCTGGGAAGATCGCCAAGGCGGCACCGGAGTCGGTGCGTTTTTCAGCGCCCGGCATGACGCTGGGTGTCCGTGGTACCAGCTTCGTGATCGACGCGGGACAGTAGGCGCAGGGCATGGGGCTGTTCGCAGTCGGTTTCGTCGGGCTGGTGCTGCTGGCGATGGGGTGGCATCCGGGCAGTTCGGTGGTGTTGTTGCCGGACGCGGATGGCAACTCGGGCATGGTGGTGGTCACCACAGATGCCGGCCAGCAGTCGCTTTCGACGGCTTATGGTCGGGCGGCCGTGGGACCCCGCGGTGCCATCAGCCTGCGCCAGGAAGACCCAGGCGAGGTGGCCAGCGTTTATGCCGCGACACTCGGTGCCCGTCCGCCCGCGCCGGTATCTTTTGTCCTGTACTTCGAGTTCGGTTCCGCCGTCGACATCACCCCGGCCTTCAAACCGGTGCTCGACCAGCTTCTGGCTGCTCTGCCCTCCTATCCCGCTCCTGAAGTCACCGTCATCGGTCATACCGATCGGGTGGGTTCGGTCGAATTCAACGACCTGTTGTCGCTCCAGCGCGCCGAGACGGTACGCGATCTGATCGTCAAGGCCGGTGTCCAGGCGTCCATCGAGGTGAGTGGCCGCGGCGAACGCGAACCCCTCGTCCCGACCGCCGATGAAGAACCCAACGACAAGAACCGGCGGGTGGAAATCAATTTGCGCTGACGGCGGCGCCAACCGGGTCCGCCCGAACTGTCGTCATGTCGCCGGCGTGGCGGCGCGCTGCGGACCGATCCAGTGCAGCACCAGCACGGCCAGGTCGTCGGAGGCCTCGGCTCCCGCCACAAAGTCCGCGACGTCCTGACGCACCCGTTGGATCACGGCGCCGGGGCTGGCTGCCGCGTCCAGGCGGACGAGGGATTTGCGCAGACGGCCATTGCCGTAGAGTTCGCCCGCGCCGTTGGCCGCCTCGGTGATTCCATCGGTGACCAGGCACAGGCGATCCCCCGGCAGGAGCTGGATTCGCTGCACCACGTAGCGGAAGTCGTCCACCACACACAATGGCGGCCCGCCAGCCAGGAGCGGGGTTTTGATCTGGTCCAGCGTACCGTCGCGTCCCAGGCGCCACGGAGCGTCGTGCCCGGCATTGACCAGTTCGAGTACCCCCGAATCGACGTCCAGCACACCGAGCAGCAGAGTCACAAAGATGGTCTCGACATTTTCCCGTGACAGGTCGAGATTCGCAGCCGAGACGATTTCCGCCGGCCCGCCCGCCATGCGGGTGGAAAGGCTCCTCGCCAGCGCCTTGGTCACGGCCATGAACAGGCTGGCCGGCACGCCCTTGCCCGATACATCGCCGATCAGGAAACACAGCCGGCGCGGGTCAATCATGAAGAAGTCGTACAGGTCGCCGCCCACCTCGCGCGCGGGCTCGATCAGCGCGTCGATCGCGAATCGCTTTTCAGACGGAAAGGCCCGCTGCGCATTCGGCAGCGACCCGAGCTGGATGCGCCGCGCAGCTTCCATCTCTCCGGCGAGCCGCGCCGCCTGCTCGCGCAGCAGTTGCTGCTCGATCGCGAGGCGCCGATTGTCGCGCTCGAGTTCCAGCGTGGAGCTCGACACCAGACTGGCCATCAAGCCGGCAAATCCGATCGTGAGGCTGGCGCCATCGAACAACCACCCGTGGCGCTGGAACAACCAGAATCCGCCGGCCAGGCACAACAGACTGACTCCGCTCACCCACCACCCGGCGTGTCCGGGCTCGCGGCCACCGACTCCACGAGCGGGTCTGAGCATCACGGGCACCTTCCAGACCATCAGCAGACCCACTGCGACCAGCAGGCCCAGTTCGATCCACTTCATCCACCACGGGCGCACCAGCAATCGCCCCTCCAGCATGCTCTCAAGCAGCTGCGCCTGGATTTCGATACCGGGAACGTGTTCGCCCAGCGGCGTCGCCCGGCGGTCGTTGAGACCGGAACCGGTAAGCCCGATCAGCACCAGCTTGTTGTCAAGTGCATCCCCGTTCACCTTGCCGTTGAGCAGATCCACGGCCGACATGTTGCGCATGCTGGCGCCTTGCGCTTCGGGCGCGAAATGCAGCCAGATGTCGCCGCCGGCCTGGGTCGGGACCACCAGGTCGGCAACACCGACTGAACGCACTCCATGGCCGTCCACCTGGATGTCGATTGCCGGGCTGCCGGTCGCCACACGCAGCATTTCCATCGCCAGCGACGGTACGACGACATCGCCGACCGCCGCCACCAAGGGGATGCGCCTGACCACGGTGTCGTCGTCGATCGACACCAGGGCCTGGCCGTGCGCGGCCGCCTGGAGCAGCGGCAGGCTGGCCAGCACAAACGGGAACCTGCGCAGGTGCGGCAACGCGTCGGCACCGACACTCGTGACCGGCAAGGTGCGCATGCCGGCACTGGTGCTCAGCGTCTCGAAATTGAATCCGGCTGCCCCCAGGACAGTGGGGGCGGACTGCAACGCCTGCGCCAGCCGGGCATCGTGGCTGGGCAACTGCGACAACGCATCGGCAAGCGGACTGTGCGCGGAACCCAGGTTTATCGCGACCTGTTCCGGCGAGGTCTGGTCCGCTTCGGGCATGTAGATATCCAGGCCGATGGCCAGCGGCCGGTACAGGGCGATGGCATCGATCAGGGCGGCCAGCCTGTCACGCGGCCAGGGCCACTGCCCCACCAGCTTGAGGCTTTTTTCGTCGATCTCGACGATGGCGACTTTTTGCTCTTGGCGAACGCGGGGAAAACTGCGCTGGTAGAGATCGAAAAGAAGCTGCCGCACGGCGGACGACGGCGCAGAAAGGGCCATCGCTGCCAGCGACTGGGCGTCACCGCGCACATCGGCGCGAACCCTGTTGTCGCCCGTGGCGACCAGGCCGGCGCACAACACCAGGAAGGCCAGCGCGACGGCACGACCGCGCTGGTACAGGAACACCCGGCCGAACAGCGCCACCCAGCGGGTCACGGGAGTGCCTTCGCTCTGCGAGTCGCGGTGCGAGCTTGCTCGGTGCGGCCCGGCGCGGCGCTCATTGGCATACCTTCGCTCTGCGAGTCGCGATGCGAGCTTGCTCGGTGCGGCCCGGCGCGGCGCTCACAGGTTCAACTCTAGTCCGTCCCACGCCGACAGCACTTCCAGCGCATGTCCATCACGCGTGATCTGTTCGAAGCGCTGGGTTTCCTGCAGCACGCGGCTGATACGCGCGTCGTCGTAGGCTGGTTCATGGTGAAACATCACCAGCTTGCGGGCCCGCGCCGCATGACACAGTTCGACCGCGACAATATTGCTCGAGTGACCCCAGTCGGCCTTGACCGAGATCGCCTCCGCGAGCGAATACATGGCATCGAAAATCACCACATCGGCGTGGTCGAAAAACCGGATGAACCCTTCCCGCTCGACCTCGTCTTCGAGCCGATGTTCGGAGTCGGTCGAATACACGATCCGCTTGCCGCCGCGCTCGAACCGCCAGCCGTAGGAATCGCCGGCATGGCGCTGCAGGTGTGCCACCACCGTGGTGCCGCCAATTTCCACCGCGTGCCCCGGTTGCATGACGTCAAACTCGATGGTGGCCGCGAACTGCTCGAAGCGCACGGGAAAAGAGGGCACGTCCTGTTGCCGGCGCAAGGCAAACTCGACCTGCGGATGGCAGCTGTGGATGACCAGGTGATTGCCCGCGATATAGACCGGCGTGAAAAACGGCAATCCCATGATGTGATCCCAGTGCAGATGGGACATGAAAACGTGGTAGGTCTGTGGCACCGCCGGCCCAAAACGCTCCAACATGTGTTGGCCAAATGGGCGTACGCCGGTGCCAAGGTCCAGGATGATGTGCTGCGGACCCCCGGTATCGATCTGCACACAA
>JANLQZ010000295.1:0-1725 GCA_031368125.1 Betaproteobacteria bacterium | reverse complement strand
CTCAGCGAGGGCATCGCATCGGGAGAGTTCCAGATCGAGGACCCGCGCATCGGCGCCCTGGTGATCGCCGGCATGTCCAGCTACGCGTTTGCCTGGTATCGGGAGCGTGGTCGCCTCGAACAGCTTGACGTGGCCGATCGCATCGTCAGGATGGCACTGAAGCTGGTGAGCCCCACGCCGCAACAACACCCCACGTATCGGATCCGATCCGTGCGCGCCGCATGAGGGCCATAACGCGACAGGCGCCCCGCATGCGACGTGCAACGGACTGTCCGGCACCAGCAGCAATGGCCCGCGCGCCAATCGCCGGCAGCGAGTTTTTTTTTAGCGGAGACCTGACTTGAACATCCTGCAGCAACACCTCGCCCTGCACACCTGGACACTGGACACCACAGCACTTGCCGACGCCTTGCGCATCGCGCGCGAGGCGGGTTACCACGGCGTCGAATTGCGCCATGCGGATTTCATGCGTTGCCGCCAGGCGGGCATGAGCGAGCCGGCGATCGTCCAACTGGTGCGCGACGCCGGCATCCAGGTGGTGGTGATCGGCACCGAAAACGGCGTTCTTTTTGCATCCGGCGAAGAATTGAAACGCCTGCTCGGATCCTTGCGCTACGTGTGCGAAAAGGCGGTGGCACTCGATTGCGGCGTGATCATGATGCCGCCCGGCCCGGTTGCCGCCGGCGCGGCGACTGCTTCGACGGAAAACCTGAAGACCAGCGCCGATATCGCCGCGGGTTACGGGTTGAAGCTCGCGCTCGAATTCAATTCTCGCAATGCGATCGTCAGGACGCTGGAAGCGGGCCTGGAAGTCATCGACGCGGTGAACATGAGAAATTGCGGGTTGCTGCTCGACACCTACCACCTGCACTGCAGCGGCGGCACCGCAGCGAGCTTGAAGGATGTGCCGGTGGACCGGATCATCACGGTGCAGTTCAGCGACGCGCCGGCGGGACCGCCGTCCGATACCCTCGTGCCCATCGACCGCCTGCCTCCGGGTAAGGGCGTGGTGCCGTTCATCGACATCTTCAGAACGCTGATGGCGATGGATTACCAGGGCTATATGAGCTACGAAGCGCCGAATCCAGCGCAATGGAGTCGCCCGGCCGACGTAGTTGCCCGGGAGGGCCTGGAACGGGTGCAGGCCCTGTTGCGTCAAGCCGAAAACGCAAACCGGGATACCTGACCATGCGCATAGCGATTTATGGATCGGGCGGGGTCGGCGCGTATCTGGGAGGCCGGCTGCAGGCCGGTGGCCATGATGTTGTCTTCATCGCTCGGGGCCGCAACCTTGCGGCATTGCGCTCCTCAGGGCTGAGCATCAAGAGCGTACAGGGCGACCTGGTGTTGCCCGTGGTGGCTGCCACCGACGACCCGGCCAGTGTGGCCCCGGCCGATGTGGTCGTGCTCGGGGTCAAACTATACGATCTGGAGCCTGCGGCCATCGCCCTCAAACCGCTGCTCGGTCCCGCAACGATGGTCGTGCCGATACAAAACGGCGTCGACGCAGCCGAGCGCCTGGTCGCGGTGCTCGGGACTGGAGCGGTGGTCATGGGCGCGGCCTACGTCGTCTCGGTGCTGACCGGACCGGGCCAGGTGGAACACCGCAGCCCCTTTTGCAGGCTCGTATTCGCCGAACTGGACGGCCAGCCGAGCCAGCGCACCGCCGGTTTCGCTGCCGCTCTCAATGCCTGCGGGATCGAGGGCAGCGTGTCCACGAATATC
>JANLQZ010000285.1:0-6959 GCA_031368125.1 Betaproteobacteria bacterium | reverse complement strand
ATCGTGACGATCGTGGTCGACCTCGTGATCACCAGTTCGTTGTGTATTGCGCTCTCGAGGCTCGATGGCGCCGACCAGCATGGTTTTGCGCACGCCGGCAAGAACGCGCTCAAGGGTGTGCTGGTCAACCCGATGCCCTGGTCGATCCTGCTGGGCGCGGTGGCGTCGGCCGTTCGTCTGGAATTACCGCGGCCGGTGTTGCAGACCGTCGGCCTGCTGGCCGACTCCGCGTCTCCGGTGGCGCTGTTCACGATCGGCGCCGTGCTGGCGCGTTCACAGATGCTGGTGGCCACGGCTGGTGCGCCGGCGCTGCCGCTGCGCGACTACCTGCCGGTGGCGGTGATCAAGCTCGTGCTGCACCCGGTGCTGGTGCTGCTGGTGGGCGTGGGCGCGATCCAGATCGGGGTGCCGCTGGACCGGTTCGCGCTGACGGTCATCGTGCTGGTGGCGGCGCTGCCCAGCGCCAGCAATGTATCCCTGCTGGCCGAAAGATTCGGCGCCAACAACGGGCGCATCGCACGCATCATCCTGGTGTCGACCGCCGCCGCTTTCCTGAGCTTTTCGGCGGCGGTGTCGATGCTGGCGGAAAAGACAGTCCCATGAGCGCCACGGTGCGTGCACCCCTGCCGACCGATCACCGACGTGGCCCGGCGGCGCGTCCATGGCTGGTCGCCGGCCTGGTATTCCTGATTTCCATGCTGGTGTCGGCGGCATTGTGGCGGCAGGTGGAGCGCGAGCGTGTGACGGTCCAGCGCGAGCAGGCGCTGCATCTGGCGCAGAGCCATTCGCAGGTGCTGCAGCGCAACGTGGAGCGCATGGTGTCGAGCAACTACGCGCTGGCGGCGCTGGTGCGCCAGGGCAGCGGCGATCTCGGAAATTTCGATGTTGCCGCGGCGCAGTTGCTGCTGACCAATCCGCGCCTGCTGGCCCTGTCGGTGTCGCCCGGTGGCGTGGTGCAGCGCGTGGTGCCGCGCGCGGGCAATGAAAAGCTGATCGGGTTCGACCAGCTCAACGATCCGGCGCAGATGCGCGAGGCCAGCTTCACACGCGACACCGGGCGGCTCACGCTGGCCGGCCCGCTCAAGCTGGCGCAGGGTGGTGTGGGTGTGGTGAGCCGGTTGCCGGTGTTCCTGGACGACAGCGCGGGCGCCAGCCGGTTTTGGGGTTTCACCAACGTGACGGTGCGGCTGGCGGACCTGCTGCAGGGTGCCGCGCTGCCCGAGCTGGTGGCCAGGGGATACCACTATGAATTGTGGCGACTGCAGGCCGACAGCGGAAAAAAGCAACCGATCTCGGCCTCGTCACCGGATGCGCTGGTGCAACCGGTACGCCAAAGCCTGGAGGTACCCAACGGCGCCTGGAACCTGGACATGGCGCCGGTCAACGGCTGGGGTTCCCCCGCCAGCGCCGGGCTGGGAGCGGCCGCCGGGCTGCTGGCCAGCCTGCTGCTGGCCTACCTGGCCAAGCTGCTGGCCGAGCAAAGGGATTACAAGGCGGGGCTCGAAGCGCAGGTGGTGGCGCGCACGGCAGAAATCCTGGCGGCCCAAAGCCAGCTCAAGACGACACTGGACGCGATTCGCGATCCGATCTTCGAGCTGGGCCTGGACGGTCGTTATTACGGCTGCAGCGCACCGGTCGAAGACCTGTTGCCTGAACCGGCCCGCAGCCTGGTCGGCAAGACCGTGTTCGAGGTGCTGCCGGAGTCGGCCGCCGACGTGATGATGGAGGCCCTGCGCAGCGCCCATGCGCAGGGTTACTCGCAGGGCGAGCAATATTCCATCGCGCTCGGAGACGGCCAGCGCTGGTTCGAGTTGTCGGTGGCGCGCAAGGCGGTGGAGCCGGGCGGCCAGCCGCGCTTCATCGTGGTGACACGCGATATCACCGGCCGCAAGACCGACAAGAAGGAGATCCGGCGGCTGGCGTTTTACGACCCGCTGACCGACCTGCCCAATCGGCGGCTGTTGCAGGACCGGCTCGAGCATGCGCTGCTGGCCACGGCCCGCAGCCACCACCACGGCGCGCTGCTGCTGATCGACCTGGACAATTTCAAGGCGCTTAACGACACCATGGGCCACGACAAGGGGGACCTGCTGCTGAAGCAGGTGGCGCGCCGGCTCGGCACCTTCGTGCGCGACTCGGACACCGTCGCGCGGCTGGGTGGCGACGAGTTCGTGGTGATGATCGACGATGTGGGTGATGCCCCAGCCGCCGCCGCCGCGAATGCCAAGACAGTGGCGGAAAAAGTCCTGCGCCTGTTGGGCCAGCCCTACGATATCGCCGGGCGCGAGCACCGCAGCGGCACCAGCATCGGGGTCTCGCTGTTCGACGTCGATACCGGCAGCGTGGAGGAAATTCTCAAGCGCTCCGACGTGGCGATGTACCAGGCCAAGGCCGCCGGGCGCAACACGTTTCGGTTTTTCGATCCCGCCATGCAGGCGGCGGTGGACGCGCGCGCCGCGCTGGAGTCCGACATACGCCAGAGCCTCGCGGCCGGCGAGTTCCGGTTGCACTACCAGCCCCAGGTCGGACCCGGTGACCAGGTGGTTGGCGCCGAGGCCCTGCTGCGCTGGACCCATCCCCGGCGCGGTGCTGTCGGCCCGGGCGAGTTCATTCCTGTGGCGGAGCAGTCGGGTCTGATCCTGCCGTTGGGACAATGGGTACTGGAGACGGCCTGCGCCCAGTTGGCCCGGTGGGCCACGGAGCCACTGGCGATGGCGTTGACGCTGGCGGTCAATGTCAGTGTGCACCAGTTCCGGCAGGCCGATTTTGTGGACCAGGTGGTCGCCGCCCTGCGTCGATCGGGGGCCGACGCGCGCCGGCTCAAGCTCGAGATCACCGAGAGCATGTTCGCCTACGACCTGGCGGAGATCATCAACAAGATGACGCACCTGAAGGCCCACGGGGTGGGCTTTTCGCTGGACGACTTCGGCACCGGTTATTCGTCGCTCAGTTACCTCAAGCTCCTGCCGCTCGACCAGCTCAAGATCGACCAGTCTTTTGTGCGCGACGTGTTGACCGACCCCAACGACGCTGCCATCGCCAGGACCATCGTCGCGCTGGGGCAGAGCCTGGGCCTGGGCGTGATCGCCGAGGGTGTCGAGACGCTCGGCCAGCGCGCCTTTCTGGCCGAGCATGGTTGCGCCTATTGCCAGGGGTACCTGATCGGTCGTCCGATGCCGGTGGCGCAGTTCGATGCCTTCCTGGCCGCCCACGCGGCAGGCATCGCGCCGACCTGAGAGCGTGAGAGGCAATCCAATGCACCCGCGTGAGGCCCCAAAACGGGTCCAATCTAGGCGCAAAGCGCAGCCGGGGTTGGGCCCCGGGGAGGCTTTGCAACAACGAGTGGGCCTGTTTTGGGGCCTCACCCGTAGGGCCGGGGTACCCAAGGACGCTGGGGGGTGTTGCGCCGCTTGCCAAGGCACCGGCCTTGGATGCGCGACGCGCCTACCCCAGCGCCCTTGGCCACCCCGGCCCTGCGGGTGAGGCCCCAAAACAGGCCCACTCGTTGTTGCAAAGCCTCCCCGGGGCCCAACCCCGGCTGCGCTTTGCGCCTAGATTGGACCTGTTTTGGGGTCTCACGCGGGTGCATTGGATTGCCTCTCACGCTCTCAGTCGCGCAACGCCGGATCGGCGCTGCCCAACAGACTGGCAGGCACCCGCACCGGCAGCGACAACAGGATCTGGCCCATGCCCTTGCCCAGCGGGTCGTTGCGCATCGAGGCCATGCCGCCGCCGCCCAGCGCCTGCTCGCACACGAAGTTGAACGCGTGGATGCCGGGCACTTCGTAACGTGTGACCCGGCCCTGCACCAGGTGCGCGAGGTAGGTCGCCACTGCGGCCTCCGTCACCTGTGCGCGCAGCAACGGCAGCAACGCGGGCGTGCGCGCGATGATGCCGATGTTGGAGGTGTCGCCCTTGTCGCCGCTGCGTGCCCATGCCACGCGCACCAGTGGCACCTCGATCAGGTCATGCAGCGGAAGCACCGCACTGCTGGCCGGTGCCGGCGCCGCGGCCGACGCGCCCGCGCCGGGCACCGTACGCGCCTGCCCGGGGGGCTGCGGCACCGGCACCGACACCCCGTCGATCGCAAATGCCGGCGTCAATTGCGACTTGGGCAGCAGGAAAGCGTACTGCCGGATCGATGGCGACGCCGCGGCGCGCCCACCACCGGCGCCGGTGGTTCCGGGCGACCACGAGGTGCCCGCAGGCGCGACCTCGCGCGCCAGCAGGTCGAGTGCTTCCTTGCGGCCATGGGTGGCGGTCACGCGCAGGATCGCTTCGCGCGTGTGTTGTGCCCGTGCGTGCGGCCCGTAACACGACTCCGCCCCCAGCACTTCGACATGGGTTGCCGTGTACTGCCCCAGGCCCGCCGCCTCCAGCAGCGCGGTGGTGCGCCCGATGATCGCTTCCCCGGTGCGCCGGGCCTTGGCCACCGCATCGAATCCCACGATCGTGAGCTGGGCCGAGATTCTGAAGCCCTGCATGTAGGTGGCGCAGACCTTGTAGCTGCCGGTCGGGGCCCGTCCGACCGCGCCACGCACCGCGACGCGGTGCTCGCCCAGTTGCTGCAGCGTGACCTGCGTGAAATCGCACACCACGTCGGGCAGGATGTACTGCGCCGGGTCGCCGATCTCGTACAACATCTGTTCGCCGATCACGGCCGTCGTCACCTTGCCGCCGGTCCCCTCGGGCTTGGTGCATACAAAGCTGCCGTCGGCGCTGCATTCGACCACCGGGTACCCGATGTTGGCCCAGTCGGGTACGGTGTCCCAGTCGGTGTGCAGGCCACCCGTGGCCTGGCAGCCGCATTCGATGATGTGGCCGGCCAGGCTGCCGGCCGCCAGCCGGTCGTAGTCGCCGCTGGCCCAGCCGAACTCATGCATCAGCACACCCAGCGTCACGGCCGAGTCCACGCAGCGCCCGGTGACCACCACCTGCGCCCCGGCGTCGAGCGCGGCCTGTATCGGCAGCGCGCCCAGGTAGGCGTTGGCCGTGAGCACCTGCCGCGGCAACGCCGCGCCGCTGTGCATCTCGCGCACCGGCTCGGCCGCGTCGCGCAAGGCTGGCAGCAGCGGCATCACGTCGTCGCCGGTGACCACGGCGATCCTGAGCGCGACGCCCTGTTCCGCGGCCAACGCCGCGAGCGCGGCGGCGCAACCGTGCGGGTTGACGCCGCCGGCGTTGCTGACCACGCGTATGCCCTTGGCCACCACGTCGCGCAACACGGCCTTCATCGCGACCGCAACGAAGTCGGTGGCATAACCCAGTTCGGGTTTCTTCAACCGTGCGCCGGCCAGGATCGACATGGTGAGTTCGGCCAGGTAATCAAACACCAGGTAGTCGATCCGGCCGCTGGCCACCAGTTGCGGCGCGCCGACGCTGCTGTCGCCCCAGAAGCCGGAGGCGCCGCCGATCCGGACCAGTTTGCTACTTGTGTTCATGTGGGCCACCGGGCTGGTTGCGAGAAGTCGACAGTGTATTTGCGCCAAGCCGGGGCGCGCGCCGGCCCGACCCCGCGCCCGGACGGTCAGGGCCGCGGCTTGTCGCTGTGCGACACTTTGAACCCGTCGGCCACGTAGGCCGGGCCTTTCATGAGCCAGACGATCACGCAGCCGATGCTGACCGTGATCACCAGCGTCCACACGAAGGCCGCCAGACCGATCATCACGAAATCGAACAACTGCACCTTGCGCGCCAGTTCGGCGGCGGTGGCGCCGGTGATGAGGAACCGGGCCGCGACCGCCATCAGCGCCGGCAGCAAGCTGCCCGCCATCCACACCGTCGGCATCAGGCGCAGCAGCCCCCACTCGAAGCCGTAGGGCGTGCGCTGAAATCCGGGCAGTTTCTGAAGCCAGTCCACGGCCGGATTTTACGGCCGCGACGCCCGTTGTGCTGGCAGCGCCGGCATTCATGGCCTACCATCGCCCTTGACCATGAAGACCGAAGCCTTTGCGATGTTCGACACGCCGATCGGCCGCTGCGCCGTCGCCTGGAGTGCGCTCGGGCTCACCGGTGTGCAGCTGCCCGAGGCCGACGAGGCGCTCACCCGCGCGCGCATGGCGCGCCGCTTTGCGCCCTGCGGCGAGGCCGAGCCGCCGCCCGCCGTGCGCCGCGCCATAACCGACATCGTGGCCCTGCTGGGCGGCACACCCAACCAGCCGGTCGATCTGTCGCACATCGCACTGGACATGGACGGCGTGCCGCTGTTCTACCAGCGCGTCTATGCCGCGGCACGCCGCGTGCCGCCGGGTTCCACCGTGACCTACGGCGAACTCGCGCAGCGCATGGGCGAGCCGCGCTCGGCGCAGGCGGTCGGGCAGGCGCTCGGCCACAACTCGTTTGCGCCGGTAGTGCCCTGCCACCGCGTGCTGGCGGCCGGTGGCCGACCCGGCGGCTTCTCGGCCAATGGGGGCATCGAGACCAAGCTGCGCATGTTGTTGGCCGAGCGCGCACAGTTCGACGGGCCGGGGCTGTTCGACGACGCGCCGCGGATATTGCCACGCACCGATTGATGGCGCATAGGCGCCGCTCAGGCCGGTGGTCGTTTGCCCAGCCGCGTGCCGGCGCCGACCAGCACGCCGCATGCGGCTCCCGCCAGTGCCCCGGCCAAGTGCGCTGCATAAACGACGTTGAAACCCCAGTTGGGGTCGAAGGCGATCGGTTGTGACCAGGCGTGTTCGGTCAGCAGCTTGAGTGCCAGCGCCGCGAAAATCACATACGACATCGGCCGCGCGGCAGCGCCCAGGGCGGTATGCGCCCACAACACTGCCGCCATGGCGTTGAGCAGGCCGGACATGCCGCTGTAGCCGCCGACCTGCGGCCACCACCACAATGCCAGGGTGCCCAGCGGCCACGCCAGCAGCAACGCGGCCGCAGCCACCTTGCCGGCGCGCAGCGTCGTCCCGAGCACGCCGAGCACCGCCAGCGCCGCCAGGTTGGCCAGCAGGTGCGCGCCCGAC
>JANLQZ010000245.1:0-7452 GCA_031368125.1 Betaproteobacteria bacterium | reverse complement strand
CGTGATCCGAACCCACCTGCGGCCGGCAACTCAATGCGCGCCGCCTCCCAGATAGGCTGCGCGCACGGCAGGATCGTCTCTCAGTCGCGCCGCGGGGCCATGCACCGAAATGCCCCCGTTTTCGAGGACGTAGCCGTAGTCAGCCACCGCCAGCGCAGCAGCGGCAAACTGTTCCACCAACAACATGGTCACGCCCTCGGACTTGAGTCGCGCGATGATGCGAAACACCTCTTCGACCAAAATCGGCGCCAGCCCCATCGAAGGCTCGTCGAGCAGCACCACGTCGGGATTGAGCATCATGGCACGCGCCATTGCCAACATCTGCTGTTCACCACCCGACAGCGTCCCGGCCAGTTGGTTGCGTCGCTCCTTCAGGCGCGGGAACAATTCCAATGCGCGCTCCAGGTCGGCCGCCACGTCGCCGCGCGGTCGACTGCCGGTAAGACGGGGGAATGCTCCCAAGGTCAGGTTGTCCGTCACTGTCATGGTGGCGAATACACGCCGGCCTTCGGGGGAATGTGCGAGGCCCAGCTTGGCCACGTCGTAAGACTCCAGGCCGTCGATTCTCTTGCCATTGAGAGTGATCGTGCCGCCGGTAGCCATGATCATGCCGCTGACGGCGCGCATGGTTGTCGTTTTGCCTGCCCCGTTGGAGCCGATGAGTGCCACCACCTGGCCACGCGGCACCTCGATCGAAATGCCATGCAGCACCTGCACCTTGCCGTAGCCCGCGAAGAGTTTTTCAATTTTCAGCATGGAGTTTCCCCGGGCGGTGTCACGCGGCAACAGCGACAGGCTCGCCGCCCAGGTACGCCTCGATGACTTTGGGATCGGCTTGCACCTGTCCGGGCGCGCCTTCGGCGATCTTCTGGCCAAAGTCGAGCACCGATACCGTATCGCACATGCTCATGACGACATCCATGTGGTGTTCGATCAGGATGACCGTCACGCCGTGCTCGCGGATCTTGCGGATGATAGCCACCAGCTCCTTGATGTCGGGTGCGGTCAGGCCGGCGGCCGGCTCGTCGAGCAGCAACAACTGCGGGTCCAGCGCCAGTGCACGCGCAATTTCCAGCAGACGCTGCTTGCCGTAGGGCAGGTTGCGCGCTTCTTCGTGCGCCAGCGCGTCGAGGCCGACAAACCGCAGCAATGCCAAGCCGCGCGCGGTCGCATGCCGGTTCTCGCGCACGTAGCGCGGCAGGTGCAATGCGACGTCGAGCAGGTTGCTCGAGAAAGTGTGGTGCAGGCCAACCATGACATTTTGCAAGGTCGTCATTTCGCCAAACAGCTGCACATTCTGGAACGTGCGTGCGACACCCGACAAAGCGATGTCCGACGAGGTCCGCCCGACCAGCGAGGCGCCGGCGAAAACCAGACCGCCGGCAGTTGGCACGTAAATGCCGGTCAGCACGTTCATCATCGTGCTCTTGCCGGATCCATTGGGCCCGATCAGACCGTGGATGGTGCCGCGCTCGACGACCAGATCGACGTTGTTCAGCGCCTTCAGCCCGCCGAACTGCATCAGCACGCCGCTGGCACGGAGCAACTCGCCGCCACCACCCTTGGCCACCGTCAACGCATCGCTGATCGCGGGCAGGTGGCTGGCCTTTTCGCTCTCGGCGTCATCGGTCGGGCGGGACTTCAGGTTCAATGAGCTGCGCACAAAACCGACGATTCCGTCCTGAAGGTAATAGACGACAAATAACGTGATCACGCCGAAAATCGACAATCGCCAATCGGTCATGGTTTGCAACCGGAACGACAGCGCGGCCAGTGCGATCGTGCCAATTACCGGTATGGCGGCAGTCCGCCAGTTGACCGTGCCGCGCTTGAATCCGGCCAACGCGCCCGCCGTCACGACCACCGCCATCACTACCGCGACCCAGCGAAACATCTCGATATCGTCGAGCAGCTTCGGCAGCAACACTACGATGGCCGCCCCCAACATTGCGCCGGAACGTGTCTTGCGACCGCCCATGATGACCGCCAGCAAGAACATCACCGTCAGCTCGAAGTTGTAGGTGTTGGGCGAGATGTACTGTTCCGAGTATGCATACAGTGCTCCGGCGAGGCCGGCCAGCCCGGCGCTGATCACAAACGCATAGACCTTGTAGCGGTAGACCGACACGCCCATGCAGTCCGACGCCACCGGGCTGCCGCGCAACGCCTCGAAAGCGCGTCCGAGGTGCGACCGCAGGACGCGGTGCACAAAGATCAGCGAGATGATCAGCAAGACGGCCACTACCCAGAAGAACTCGCGCTCGCCGAGTTTGGCGCCGAACAGCGCCGGCTTGGCCAGCTTGATGCCCAAAGGGCCTTCGGTGAGGAAGCTCATCTCGTTGATGAGGATCTGGATGATGGTCCCGAAGGCCAGAGTCACCATCGCGAGGTACGGCCCGGTCACCCGAAGTGCCGGCAGCGCGAGCAACGCGCCAAATCCCGCAGTCACGGCAATTGCCGCGGGCAGCGTGATCCAGAGGCTGGCACCGAGCTTGAAAACCAGAACACCGGCGGTGTAGGCCCCGATGCCAAACAATCCGGCATGCCCCAGCGACACCTGTCCGGTGTAACCCACCACGATGTCCAGCCCGAACAACACGATCGCGTAGATCATGATGGTCTCGAGCAGGTGGATGTAGTACGGGTTGTGGACCGCCACCGGGAACAACGCCAGCGCCACGACGCCGACCAAGGCAAGAGCGAGGTAATGCCGCTTCATGCTCAGACTTTCTTGATCGCGGTCTTGCCGAACAGACCGGCAGGTTTGGCTGCCAGAACGATCAGCAGCAGCACCAGGCCAGGGACGTCCTTGTAGCCGGTCGACAGATAAAAACCGGTCGTGGTCTCGGCGATGCCCAGGATCAATCCCCCGACGACGATGCCCATGCCACTGGTCAGCCCGCCGATGATCGCCACTGCGAAAGCCTTCAGGCCGAGCACCGCCCCCATCGTCGATCCGGTCAGCGTGAGCGGCGCGATCAGGACACCGGCGAAAGCCGCGGTCACGGACGACAACGCATAGGAGAAGGTGATCACCAGCCCGGTATTGATGCCCATCAGCTTGGCTGCGTCACGGTCGTTGAAAGTTGCCACGACCGCCTTTCCGTAGATCGAGCGCCGGTTGAAGACTTCAACCGCCAGCATCATCGCGAGCGCCCCAAATACCACCAGAATCTCCATCGGCAAGACGTTGGCGCCCAGAAAATGCATCGGGGACTCGGGCAACGGGCTGGGGAACTTCAGGTCGTCGCGACCCCAAACGTTCTCGGCGACATTCTTGAAGATGATGCCCAGGGCGATGGTCGACATGATCCATCCAAACTCGGATTTCATCTTGATCGCCGGCCGCACGCCGATGCGCTCCACGACCACGCCCTGCATTGCGCCGAATACGCAGACGAGCGGGATCATCAGCCAGTAGTTGACACCCAGCCCGACCAACGTCAAGCCAACCAACGCACCGAGCATCAACGCGTCGCCCTGGCCGAAATTGAGCGTGTCCGACGTCGCAAAAGTCAATTGGTAGCCAAACGCGATGACGGCGTAGATCATGCCCAGCGCGATGCCGCTGAACACGAGCTGGATGAAGATATGCATGGGGACTCCCGAGAAGCTGTCGAGCGCAGCGCGCCCGAAAAGTCGCCGCCGGAGCCGAGAGTCCGGCGGCGTACGCTGTGGCGGACCGCGCCGCGTTACTTCTTGACCGCCAGTGCGCCCTTGGCGCTGGCGTCCTTCAGACGCACCTCGGACGCCTTCTTCTGGTCTTCCGGGTAGGCGTAGACGACCCGCTGGCCCTTTACTTCGCCAAACACCGGGATGTTGGCAGTGATAGCCTCATGGTCCTTCGCGCTGAAGGGCTTGTTGTAGGTGGTGACGACGCCTTCGACCGGAGCCTTGAGGTCCTCCAGCGCGGCCTTGATTTTCGGACCGTCGGTCGAACCGGCTTGCTTGATCGCCGCTGCCAGCAGATAGACCGAGTCGTAGCCCTGGGCGGCCGAGACCGGCGAGTCGATGCGGCTGTTCTTGGGGTTGAAGGTCTTCAGGTAGCTCAGGATGAAGGACTGGCGCTTTGGCGTTGTCGGTTCCTGAATGAAGGTCTGCGGCATGCGTGCGCCCTCGCCCCCGGGCCCGGCGTTGTCGATGAAGTTGGCCATCGACAGTGTCCAGCTACCGATCATCGGCACCTTCCAGCCAAGCTTGGTCATGCCATTGGCAATTTGTGCCAGCTCAGGACCGATGGCATAGGTGAGCACTGCTTCGGCGCCGGCTTCCTTGGCCTTGAGGAGTTGCGGCGTCATGTCCACATCCTTGATATTGAACTTCTCGACCGCCACAGGCTTGATTCCCTTGATCGCGAGCGCCTTCTCCAAATCCTCGCGGCCGAGCTGACCGTAGTTGGTGGAGTCAGCCAGGATTGCGACTTTCTTGAAAGAGCGGCGGGTGATCGCCTCTTCCACGATCATCGGCGCCTGGATGCTGTCATGGGCGGAGTTGCGGAAAATGTAGTTTTCGGGCTGGTCGTCAAACTGGTGCGTGACGAGCGAGCCGGTCGCCACGTTGTTCATCACCGGAATTTTCGCTTCCTGGTAAAAGCGCTGCGAGGCCAGGGCCACGCCGGTATTGATGTAGCCCACCGTTGCCGCGACCTTTTCCTTGTTGATCAGTTCCTGGGCGATCTGCACGCCGCGCTCGTTCTTGGCCTCGTCGTCGCGCTCGACCAGCAGCAGTTGCCGACCCAGCACACCGCCGGCCTTGTTGATCTCGTCGGCGGCCATGCGCACACCATCGCGCATGCTTACCCCCATCGACGATGAACCGCCGGTAAACGGCCCTGCCACGCCGATCTTGATCGGCTCGGCGGCCAGTGCCAACGTGGCCGATGCGGCGAGCGCGATGGCGCTCAGGATCAGTCTTGATTTGATGCTCATGGGTAGTTTCCGAGCCCGGACCGGGCGTTAGTTGCAATGCGAGGAGTGTGCCGGAGTGCCGGCTGCGCCGCCACCGTTGCACTACGCATCGAGTTACCGCAGCGTTACGTACTGGAAAACCCTTAGCTTGCGGAGCCCGGGATCTCAGGGCCGCCGTGGCGGCTGCCGTGCTCGACCGCGTACTTGATCAGATCAGCCTGGGTTTCCAGGTCAAGCTTGCGACGTATGTTCTGCCGGTGCGACTCGATCGTGCGCACGCTCAATTGCAGCGCCTTGGCAATCTGCTTGCTCGACTGGCCCCGCGCCAGACAAGCGAGGATGTCCTGCTCGCGGGTAGACAACTGGTTGCGCGGAGTCGGCACGCGGAACATCCTCTGCGCAATGCTCGAGCTAAGGTACGTACCACCGGCCGCAACCGTGCGCATGGCACTCAGTATCTCGGACGATGGTGCGTCCTTGAGCACATAACCGCGAGCGCCGACCTGCATTGACCGCTGTGCATATTCCACGCTGTCGTACATGCTCAGCATCAGTACCGCCAACTGCGGCGCCCGACGCAGCAACATCGACGTCAGCGCGATGCCGTTCACCTCCTTCATGCCGATGTCCATGAGTACCAGCGTCGGAGCACAATCCACCAGCACGGCCAGCGCTTCATTTGCATCTCCCGCCTCGCCCACCACCGTGACGTCGGACACGCCCGCCAACATGGCCCTCAAACCATCCCGCACCAGCGGGTGGTCGTCAACGAGCATCAGTCGGATCATCACAATGGCGACGCGTCACGCGACAACGCGAAACGGCGAATGGCACTATTCGACAGATCCGCGCTGATGCGGGTCAGGCCGGGTTGCGACTGAACCAGGAGTTCCCCACCGACAGTTTCTATGCGCTCGCGCATGTTGCGCAACCCGATGCCACGGCGCGGATGCTCGCGCATCGAATCGACATCGAAGCCACGGCCGTCGTCATGGATGCTGAGTCCCAATCCCTGTTGTCGATAAGCCAGATGCAAACTGACGTGGGCACAGGCCGCGTGCTTCTGGATATTCGTCATGGCCTCCTGCGTGATCCGAAAAAGCACGGTCTTCACGTCATCGGGCAGTTCCCGCGGGTCGCCTTCCACCTCCATCGTGAACTCGATCCCGGACGGCCCGCACATTTCTTCGCCCAGGCTTTTGAGCGCCGCGGGCAGGCCCAGCGTATCCAGCATGATGGGTCGAAGCCGGTGCGACATGCCCCGAACGTCCAGCAGTGCCTCCTTGAGCCTCGCCAGCGCGCGTGCCAACGGCGCCCGCATGCCCTCCTCGGCGTCGACCATCCGATCGAGGGCGGACTCGATCAGCAGCTTGATCGACACCAGCGTCTGGCCGGTCCCGTCGTGCAATTCGCGCGAAAGGTAAGCCCGCTCTTCTTCCTGCGAGCTGACCACCTTGCGGGCCAGCAAGGTCAACTTGGCGTCGCCGACCTTGTATTCGCTGAAGCTCAAAACCAGCATGCAGGCGAAAATCAGCGCGACTCCGAGCCCGCCGGCGCCAGCAATCCACAACAGGGTCGTGTGCACGTTGCGGTCCAGCTCGTCATCGAGCTGGCGCATGAATTCATCGATATCGTCCAGGTACAAGCCGGTGCCGATCATCCAGCCCCAGCGTTCCAGCACGGTCACGTAACCGAGCTTGGGAGCCTCGAGCTGCGAAGACGGCTTGCGCCAGCGATAAACAACAAAACCGCCGCCGGACCGCGCGCGCTCCAGCAGCATACGTATGGTCGGCTCGCCGCCGGAGTCCCGCAAATCGATCAGATTGCGGCCCACCAGCTCAGGCTGGCGCGGATGCATCAAGTTGACGCCCGCCAGGTCGAAAAGGAAGAAGTAACCGTCAGGTCCGTAGTCGAGGTTGGCAAGACGTTGCATCACCTGCTTCTTGATGTCCTCGTCGTCCCGTCCCAGGTTGTACAGCGGACTGACAGTGCTCAATGCCAGCGCCACATAGTGACGCAACTCCCCTTCCTTCGCGCTCATGAAGGCGGTCCGCAACTGCAGTCGTCTTCGCTCGGCCAGGCTTGCCTGCTCCAATTGCACTGCCCAGGCAATCAACGCCAGCGATACCAGCAGGGGCACCACTGCTAGCAGCATGATTTTGTACTTCAGGCGCAAGTACGGGATCTCGTGGCGATGGACACGCTGGAATTATTACGCCGATTTGGCATCGGGATGAAGCGAATATCCAGCGTCCATGAACCTCTGTCGGTCTGCGCCAATTCACAGTGTGGCGACCGGTTCCCTTGTCTGTCCGAGTAAACGTCGGCAATATCAATGAAACCACAAGCCACCCGGCGCGACATGTTGGAGGTCGGTCCCCGCGCCAACGCTGTGGTTGTCGAAGCGTCCAACCGTTGCCTTTCGCCACATACGACGCCAGGGTGTGCCCGTCATTCGACGGTGACGCTCTTGGCCAGGTGGCTTGTGTCTGCGGCCGGCGCTTTGCGCCTTAACTTCGCTGCGCGAAGTTAGCCTCGACGCAAG
>JANLQZ010000210.1:0-2842 GCA_031368125.1 Betaproteobacteria bacterium | reverse complement strand
AAGCCATATTGGGAGAGTTGACATGAGCTACACCAGCATCGAGGTCGAACAGCAAGGCGCTGTGCGCCGCCTTTGGCTCAACCGGCCGCAAGCGCGCAATGCACAAAGCAGGACCATGCTGGACGAACTCGATGCCGCGCTGTCCGAGGCCCTGGGCGATGCGGATACGCGCGTGGTGGTGATCGGCGGGCGGGGCGGGCATTTTTCGGCCGGTCACGACCTCAAGGAGGCGCAGCTGCACCGCGCCGACTTTACGGTCGAAGAGCGTTGGGCTTACGAGGAGCTGCGCTATTTCGACTACTGCATGCGCCTGTGGGATTTCCCCAAGCCAACCATTGCGCAGGTGCAGGGGGCCTGTATCGCGGGCGGCTTCATGCTGGCCAATATGTGCGATCTGGTTGTGGCGGCCGATGACGCGCTGTTCGGCGACCCGGTGACGCACACCATGGGCGCAGTGGCGACCGAGGTGCTGATCCATCCCTGGGTCATGGGGCTGCGCCAGGCCAAGGAAATGCTCTACACCGGCGAACGGCTGGACGCCGCACGAGCGCTGGCGATCGGCCTGGTTAACCGCGTCGTGCCGCGCGACGAACTCGATGCACGCACACTGGAGATGGCGACCCGCATTGCGCAGACGCCGCCTTTTGCCATCAAGCTGCTCAAGCGGTCCTTGAACCGCACGCTGGACGTGCAGGGTATGCGCGAGGCACTCAGCGCGCACTTCGACCTGCACCAGCTCAGCCACGTCAGCGAGGAGTACCAGGCCACCCGCCGGGCCGGGCTGGCGTCGGCCATCGGCAAGGGAAAGGGCGCGTGAACCCATCATGCAACTCCGCCTGACCGAAGAGCAAAGCCAGATCGACGCCAGCGTCTGTTCGCTGCTGGACGGCGAATATGATTTTGTGCAGCGCCGGCGCAGCGTGGACGCTCCCAACGGCTGCCGTGCAGAGCTCTGGGCGCAATTCGCCGCCATGGGCTGGTTGGCACTGCCCCTGCCACAGGCCGTGGGTGGGCTGGGCGGCGGAGCACTGGAGACCGGCTTGCTGATGCGCGCCTTTGGCCGGCATCTGGTGGTCGAGCCCTACCTTGCCTGCGCCGTTCTCGCTGGCACTGTCGTGTCCCGGCTCGGCAGGCCTGATCAGGCCAGGTCTTGGTTGCCCGGCCTGATGGAGGGTCGGCTGCGCCTTGCGCTGGCCCATGAGGAACCTGGCCAGCGCACACCCTGGGCGCCTGCAAGAACGGCCGCGCTGCGCAAGGGCCGGCAGTGGCAGTTGCGCGGCACCAAGCTGCTTGCGCGCGGAGTGCCTGGGGCCGACGCCTTGCTCGTGACCGCCACGGAAGCGGCCTCTGGCTCCACGGCGCAACGCGAACGGGTGTTCCTGGTGCGGCCCGGCGCGGCCGGCCTGTCCATTGACCCGGCCCGTTGTGCCGACGGCGCCCATGCGGCGGACCTGCGGCTGGACGGTGTGGCCGTGGACGATGCGGATCAGCTCGATGCCGGGCTGCCTGCAGAACTGCGCGACGCCCTCGGTCGGGCCGTGGTGGCACTGTGCTGGGAGGCCGTGGGCGCCATGGCGGCTGCCCTCCAGATGACCGTCGGTCATGCGCGCCAGCGGGTCCAGTTCGGCCGACCCCTGATCCAGTTCCAGGTCGTCGAGCACCGCCTGGCCGAAATGGCCGTGTGCTGCGAAGAGTCGCTGGCAGCCTGCGAGCTGGCGGCACTCCGGTTGGATCGCGGCGACGGCGATGCCACCGCGCTGGCCTCAATGGCCAAGGCCAAGGTGGGCCGCGCTGCCCGTTACGTCGCCCAGCAGGCAGTGCAACTGCACGGCGCGATGGGCGTGACCCAGGAACTGGCCGTCGCCAGCTATTTCCGCCGGCTCATGGCTTTCACACAACAGCATGGCGCCACCGATTGGCATGCGCAGGCCTTCGCCGAAGGGCGGCTTGGCGGCGATACCTGGCGCCAAAGCAGCATGCTGCCGACGACCGGGCCGCGCACGGGAGCCGCACCATGAACCTGCTCCTGGACGCCGATGACGCGGCCTTTCGCGATCAGGTGCGCGCGTTTCTTGCAGACCAGCTGACGCCAACGCTGCAGCGCGGCCAATACCTGAATGCCGCCATCTACCCCGAGCCGGAGATCTCGGGCGCCTGGCAGAAGCTCCTGCACCGCCGTGGCTGGCTGGTGCCGCTGTGGCCTGTCGAATGGGGTGGCACTGGCTGGTCGCCCCTACGGCGCTTCGTCTTCGAGACCGAATGTGCGCTAGCGGGTGCGCCCTTGGTGCATCCCATGGGCGTGCGCCTGGTCGGTCCGGTCCTGCTGCGTTACGGCACCGAGGCACAGAAGCAGCACTACCTGCCGCGCATCCTGGCCGGTGAAGACTACTGGTGCCAGGGCTTCTCCGAGTCCGGGGCTGGCTCGGATTTGGCGGCGCTCAAGCTGCGCGCGGTGCCGCAGGGCGCGGACTATATCCTCGACGGCTCCAAGATCTGGACCACGCACGCGCAGCATGCCAACCGCATGTTCGCGCTCGTGCGAACCAGCAGCGAGGGCAAGCGCCAGGACGGCATCACGTTCCTGCTCATCGACATGCAGAGCCCGGGCGTCACGGTGCGGCCGATCCGCACCATTGGCGGCGACCACGATCTCAACGAGGTGTTCTTCGACCAGGTGCGCGTTCCGCAGGCCAACCGGGTGGGCGAGGAGCACGCGGGCTGGGAGTGCGCGCGCTACCTGCTCGAGTTCGAGCGCGGCGCCGGCATCTTCAGCCCGCGCCTGCGTTCCCAGCTCAAGCGCGTGGGCGACGTGATGCAGAGCCTGCAAGCCCAAGGCACGGCT
>JANLQZ010000201.1:0-4890 GCA_031368125.1 Betaproteobacteria bacterium | reverse complement strand
GGGGGCATACCGCTGCACTTCGAGCCGCGTCAGCCAGGCGCCGATCGCCTGTGTGCGCGGGTCGGCCGCGCCGAGCTGTTGCGCGAGTTGGCGCGCCACACCGCGCGGAGTGCTGTTGGGTGCGATCGCCAGGCCGGCCGCGCGCAGCCGCCGGCTGGCCCGGCCGAGCAGGCGCAGCCACGGGTCGCGCCGGTTGCGCTCCCACAGCGTCAAGGCGGCGCCACACAGGCTGGTGAAGACGACCACGCCGATCAGCACGTAGCCCAGGTCTTCCCAGCTCGGCGACTGGAAACCGACGTTCTTGAGCAGGTTGAGCTGGGTCGCCTGGCTGTAGTTCAGCACCCACTGGTTCCAGCCGTTGTTCATGGCTTCCCATACCGATCGCAGGTTGAGCACCACCGCCGGATTGATGCCGCCCAGCGCGCTCGCGATGACGCCGCGCGGCGCCTGCAGCCGTTGCAGCGAGCCGGTGCGTCCGGGCGCCACGCTGGAGGTGGGGTCGATCCGCACCCAGCCGCGGCCGGCCAGCCAGACTTCGGCCCAGGCATGGGCATCGCTCTGGCGCACGACCCAGAAGCCGTCGACCGTATTGACTTCACCACCCTGGTAACCGGTCACGATGCGCGCCGGGATATCGAGCGAACGCATCAGTATCACGAACGCCGAGGCGATGTGTTCGCAGAAACCCTCCTTGCGGTCGAACCAGAATTCATCGGCGGTGTTCTGCCCGTACACGCCCGGCTCGAGTGTGTAGCCGTAACCCCCGGTGCGCAGCCGTTCGAGCGCAGCGTCGATCAGGCGCGAGGGCTCGCCGCCGTAGCGCGGATCCTGTCGCAAATCGGCAGCCCACTGCATCGTGCGCGGGTTGAAGCCGGGCGGCAATTCCAGGAAGTCCTGCAGTCCGGCGGTGCGCCGCAACGGCCCATGTTGAAAACTGGTGTGGCTGCGGGCCCGGTAGCGCAGCAGGTCGGACACCGGACGATCGGCGAGCCACTGCAGCTCGGCTGTCATGCTGAGTTCGTGCCCCGGTACCACGGGTTTCTCCACGGCCGCGTCCAGCACGAATATCCACGGGCGATTGCTGGGCTCGAGTGTCACCTGGTAGTCGACTGCCGGGCCGTCGGTGCGCAGGTTCGCCGGGTCCCGCATGCGGGCCGGAAAACCTGAGCGCAGGCTGCGCCATTCGCGGCCCTCGAGCGTAGACAATACCGGCCCGCGAAAGTACAGCTCCGACTGGCGCGGCACCGCTCCCGCAAAACGGATGCGCATGGCGATGCCATCGTCCAGCGCCAGCGTCGCGATGCTGCCGACCTGCATGCTGGCCGACAGCCCGGTGCGCCCGCTCATGGCGTCGCCCGGTATGCCCCACAGCGGCGCCAGGCGCGGGAACAGCAGGAACAGCAGCGCCATGATCGGGGCGCCCAGCAGCGCCATGGTGGCGGCGGTCCGGGCGGCTTCCCGCAATGGCGGTTTTCCCACCGGCATGTGGCTGTTGACCAGCGCCGTCAGCAGACCCATCAGCGCCACCAGCATGGCCGCCGCCGTGAGCAGCGACTGGGAAAAGAAGAAGTTGGTCAACATGGTGAAGAAGCTCAGGAAGAAGACCACGAATGCATCGCGCTGGGCCCGGAGCTCGAGCGTCTTGAGCGACAGCAGTACGACGATCAGTGTCACGCCGGCGTCGCGCCCGAGCAGCGTGCGGTGGCTCAACAGCGTCGCTCCGACGGTCAGGACCAGCAGCAGCAGCACCCACCAGCGCGACGGCAGCGCGCGCGCGGTCCAGGCCAACCACGCCCGCCATGACAACACGCCCAGCGCGAGCACGCTGCACCAGAGCGGCAGGTTGCCGACCTGGGGCGTGATCACCCAGGCGATCACCAGCAGCAGGAACAGGGTGTCGCGCGCGTCGCGCGGCAAATGCTTCAGGCGCTCCAGCATGGCTTCAGCTTTCGGCGCGGTACAAGGCGAGCGCCTCCAGGCAGCGCCTGCGATGCGCCTCGCCGCTGCCGGGGCGGACTTCCCCGGCGCCCAGGCGCAATCCGTAGCCCATGCCTTGCCGGTCGGCGGCCAGGACCCAGGCGCACAGGCGCGACAGCGCCGCCTCCAGGGGGGCGCCGCCGGCAGCCGTCGGCAGCGCGGTGTGCGCCAGATCCAGCCACAGCTCGAAGCGCTGGGCCTGGTGCGTGTCGCGGCTGACCAGGGTGTTGGTGCTGGCGGCCTTCTTCCAGACCACCAGCTTGAGCGGGTCGCCGCGCTGGTAGGCCCGCACGCCGTCGTATTCCCCGCTGGCGCGCTGGTGCGCCTGCGCCGCCCCGCCCGAGCGCGGCTCGCCTGCCGGCAGTGGCGGCGGCCGGGCTTCCGGAGCGGGGTAGACCAGCACCCTGGAGGCCGGACGCCAGACCGTCCAGACCCGGAACGTACCGAGCGGGAATCGGGTCTCCGCGCTCAGGGCGGGTATCAGGTGCAACCCGCGGCGCTCCGGCCTGAAGGCCACGTGCACCGTGGCGTCGCCCTGGGCCGGCACGTCGGTCCAGATCCAGTGCGCCGAACCCAGCACGCACAGTCCGATGCCATGGCGCACGCTCGTGCGCTGGCTGACCAGGTTGACACCGATGGTCGTGCTCACGCCAAGGAAGGCCGGTTCGCATGGCAGCAGGTGCAAGGCCAGGCCGCGCAGGGTTCCGTGGCACAGGTGCATGCCGACCAGGGCGCTGCCGGCCAGCAGGAAGGTCAGCAGGTAACCCAGGTTGAGCTGGTAATTGATCGACGCCACCAGCAGCACCAGCAGTGTTGCGCCGAGCATGAAACCCGGGCCGGTCGGCAGGATGTAGACGTTGCGCTGTGTCAGCACGGTGACGTCGCGCAGCGGCAGCCGCGCCTGCCACCAGCGCTGGAACCGCCCGCGCACGTGCCCCAGCGGGTGCCACAGCGGATTGGGAAGCGCCACAGCCATGGATTGCCCCTCACCCTCTCAGGCCAGGGGCACGGCCAGCACCATGGCGCGCACCTGCTCGATCGACCCGCGGCCCGCGTCCCCGACCGGGATCAGGCGGTGGCCGATGGTTTGCGCCAGGATCGCCTGCACATCGTCGGGCGCGACGTAGTTGCGTCCGCTCAGCAAGGCCTGGGCCTTGGCCGCGCGCAGCACGGCGATGCCGGCGCGCGGACTCAGGCCCTGCAGGAACCATTGGCCCGATCGCGTCGCGGCGACCAGGTCCTGCACGTAGTCGAGCAGGGCGTCGGCGGCATGTACTGCCAGCACGTCCGCCTGCAGCTGGCGCAGCTCCGAGGCCGACAGCAGCCCCGGCAGCGCCTCCACCAGATCGCGCCGGTCGCGGCCCAGCAGCAGCTCGCGTTCGGCCGCGCGGTCGGGGTAACCGAGCGAGATGCGCATCAGGAAACGGTCGAGCTGGGATTCCGGCAGGGCGTAGGTGCCGAGCTGGTCGTGCGGATTCTGGGTCGCGATCACAAAGAAGGGCGATGGCAGCGCGCGGGTTTCTCCTTCCACCGTGACCTGCCTTTCTTCCATGGCTTCGAGCAGCGCGCTTTGGGTCTTGGGGCTGGCCCGGTTGATTTCGTCGGCCAGCAGGACCTGCGCGAAGATCGGTCCGCTGTGGAACACGAACGCCTCCTTGCCGCGTTCGTACACCGAGACGCCCGACAGGTCGCTGGGCATCAGGTCGGAGGTGAACTGCACACGCGAAAACTGCAGCCCGAAGGTGCGCGCCAGCGCGTGCGCCAAAGTCGTCTTGCCGACGCCCGGTACGTCCTCGATCAGCAGGTGGCCACCGGCCAGCAGGCAGGCCACGCAATCCTGCGTCTGCGCCGCCTTGCCGACGATCACCGTGTTAAGCTGATCGAGTAGGGACTTGAGCTTTTGTTGTGCATCCATGGCATGACGTTACCCGAAAATCTGTCACCCGCCGCCCGCCCATGAACAAGACCGGATACTTCAGCCACCGCGATTGCCGCAAGCACGAAATGGGGCCCGGGCACCCGGAGTGCCCGCAGCGGCTGGACGCCATCGAGGACCGGCTGCTGGCCTGCGGCGTGGGCGACGCGCTGGACCGGCGTGATGCGCCTACGGCGCCCCTGGCCGATGTCGAGCTGGCCCATGGCCGCATGTACGTGGCGTCGCTGCGCGGGCTCACCGATGCATTGCGCGAGGAGATCGACGCGGGCGGGCCGACCCACACGCAGATCGATCCCGATACCTCCATGAACATCGGTACCTGGGATGCGGCGCTGCGCGCCGCCGGTGCCGCGATCGCCGCCACCGACGCGGTGATGGCGGGTGAACTGGAGAACGCGTTTTGCGCCGTGCGCCCGCCCGGCCACCACGCCTGCCGCGACCACGCGATGGGTTTCTGCTTTTTCAACAACGTGGCGATCGCCGCCAAATACGCCCTGGAGCGCCATGGCCTGCAGCGGGTGGCGATCGTCGACTTCGACGTGCACCATGGCAATGGAACCGAAGACATCGTGGCCGGCGACGAACGCATCCTGATGGTGAGCTTTTACCAGCACCCGTTCTACCCCGCCGGTGGTGCGAAGTCGAACGCGCGCAATCTGGTCAACCTGCCGGTGCCGGCCTACACCAGGGGCATGGCGATCCGCGAACTGATCGAGGCCGCCTGGATACCGCGGCTCGAAGCGCACCGCCCGGAGATGATTTTCATCAGTGCCGGTTTCGACGCGCACCGCGAAGACGACCTGGGCCAGCTCGGCCTGGTGGAGCAGGACTATGCGTGGATCACGCACCGCATCAAGGACGTCGCGCGGCGCCACGCGAACAAACGCATCGTGTCCTGCCTGGAGGGTGGTTACAACCTCAGTGCCCTGGGTCGTTGCGTGGAGGCGCATTTGCGCGTTCTCGCCGACGTCTGATTG
>JANLQZ010000131.1:0-1941 GCA_031368125.1 Betaproteobacteria bacterium | reverse complement strand
CGGGTGAAGCCCAGGGGCAGGATGTGCCGCAGGTAGCGTTCCAGGAACTGCTGCGGCGCCAGGGTGAGCACCCGGCGGCGATTGCCGTGGGCGCGATCACGCCAGGCAAGCCGCACCGTGGTGTCGTCAGCGCCCAGGATGCGCTCGTTCGATAGTGCCACCTTGTGAGTGTAGCGGGCCAGATAGTCCAGAACGCGCTCGGGGCCGGCCAGGCTTGGCTTGGCGTAGACCACCCAGGAGGTGGCGTAGAGCGCCGACAGCCAGCGCTCGCGCTGGGCGGGATCGGCCAAGCCGGCGGTGCTGGCGCCGAGCTTGAGCTCTTTGCCAGCGAACAACGCCTGGAGCCCGGCGAGGAACTTGCCGCGAAACAGCTTCGACAACGCGTGCACCGGGAACAGGAAGCCGCGGCGCGCGCCGATCCATCGGCCGTCATCACCAAGTGCCCCGCCGGCCACCAGGGCATGGATGTGCGGGTGGTAGTCGAGCTGCTGGGTCCAGGTGTGCAGCGTGAGGGTGGCGGCGATCTCGCCGCCGAGCCAGCGCGCATCGGCACCGAAGGCTTGCAGCGTTTGCGCGGTGGCGCGAAACAGCAACGTGTACAAGGCACGGGGGTTGCCCTGCGACAGGGCGCGCAGTTCCGGGGGCAGCGTGAACACCAGGTGGAAGTACGGCACCGGCAGCAGTTCGGCGCGCCGGGCGGCGAGCCAGCGTTCCTTGGCCAGGCTCTGGCACTTCGGGCAATGGCGGTTGCGGCAGGAGTGGTAGCGGTACTGCGATTCGCCGCACTGTTCGCAGCGCAACAGTTGCCCCCCCAGCGCCGGGGTTCGGCAGCGCTCGATGGCACGCAGCGCCTTGTGCTGCACCGGGGTCAGTACGAGCCTGTCGCGCAGCGCCGCGGCATGGGCGCCCACGATATCGGAGAGCTCGGCCCGCCCCGTGTTTCTGGGCGAAGACACGGTGCGGGCCGCTTACGACGACAGCGGTGCCGGGAGCTCCAGCAGATCCAGCGGCGAGGGCGTGGCCGGCAGATGCTCCCGGGCCAGATGGAAGTAATGCAACGTGGAGCGAATGTCGCTGTGGCCCATCAGACGCTGGATGGTGTGCACATCCACGCCGGCCTCCAGCAGATGGGTCGCGAAGGCATGGCGCAGGCCGTGAATGCCGCACGGCTTGGTGATGCCCGCTCGCAGCCTGGCTGCCCGAAAGGCTCGTTGCGGTATCTGCTCGTCCATGCGCTTGCGCGGATCGCGCGCGGCCGGGAACAGCCAGTGCGCCGGACGGTACTCCTGCCAATAGGTGCGCAACTGCTGCAGCAACCGCGGCGACAACAAGGTGTCGCGGTCCTTCGCCCCCTTGCCCTGCTCCACCCGCAGGCACATGCGCTTCGCATCGATGTGGCCGAGCTCGAGCGCGCACAGCTCCGACACCCGCAGACCCGTACCGTAGGCGGTCATGAACCAGGTGCGCTCGCGCAGATCATCGGCCGCCTCGATCAGGTTGACGATCTCCTCGCGCGCGAGCACATAGGGCAGTTTCAACGGGCGCTTGGGCCGCGGCAGGTCCAGGTGCAGGTCCTTGCGCTTCAAGGTTGTATGGAAGAAGAACCGGATCGCGCTCACCGCCACGTTCACGCTGCTCGCGGACAGCTTGCGTTCGACCAGCAGATGCAGCACATAGCTTCGCACCTGCTCGTCGCCGATCGTATCCGGTGAGCAGCCGTAGTGCTTCGTCAACCCTGCCACCGCCGCCAGATACGACTCCTGCGTGCGTACCGACATGCCCCGCAGCACCATCTCTTCGTGCATCCGTTCACGCAGCTTGCCCATGGTTGCTCTCCTGATCGAAACGCGGGAACATTCCCGCACGATCAAGATGACACAGGCGCATCGGAAAGATAGGGCGCTACTTGGTAACGCCTAAGTGAGGACTATCGGATTGCAT
>JANLQZ010000106.1:0-1827 GCA_031368125.1 Betaproteobacteria bacterium | reverse complement strand
CCGCATGCAGACCCTGGTCAACGACCTGCTGACCCTGTCGCGGCTCGAGGGCAGTCCGCCGCCGCGCCTGGACGAGTGGGTGGACGTTCGCATGCTGTTGGAGCAGTGCGAGCAGGAGGCGCGCGATCTGTCGATGCTGATGGCGCAGATGGGGCACGACCTGCAGGTCGTGGTGGAACGCGACTGCGAATTGGCAGGTGCACAGGCGGAATTGCTCAGTGCCATGGGCAATCTGGTCAACAACGCCATTCGTTACACGCCGACGGGCGGCAAGGTGCGGGTGCGCTGGAGCATGGGCGACGACGGGACCGGCGAGTTCTCGGTGACCGACAGCGGACCGGGTATTGCACCGGAACACGTGCCCCGGCTGACCGAACGCTTCTACCGGGTAGACCGCAGCCGCTCGCGTGAAACCGGCGGCACCGGCCTGGGCCTGGCGATCGTCAAACACGTGGTGCAGCGACACGGGGCGCAACTGCGCATCGACAGCACGCCGGGCCAAGGGTCCCGGTTTTCCATCCTGTTTCCGGCCACGCGGGTTCGCGCTGCGCTGGCGCTGGCCTAAGGTCCCGCGCGTCGGAACAGCAACACGTCGTCGGCCTTGTCGGAGGGCCGCCGGACAATCGCCTGCAGTCGCCACTGGCTGGGGCTGAGCCGGTTTTGCAAGCTGGCCTGGGCGCTCGGATTGACCAGCAGCCAGGGGCACTGGATCGTCGGGGACTCGGCCTTGAGCAGGTAGCCGCCGTGGTATTGAAAAGCGGCAATTTGCTCGCGTGTCAGTTCCAGCACTTCGATGCAAGGTGTGTTGCCAACCACGGCGTTGACGTTGCGCACCACCACCTTGTAACTGCGCACGAAGTCGAGCAGCGGCATCCACAGGGTCATCAACAACAACCAGCACAACGCCGCCCCGCCGGCCGGCAGCACCAGGCTTTTCCAGATCGCCGCCGGATGCCGGCCGACCCGCCACTTCACCAGCCAGGCCCAGGCGAGGGTGGCCGCCAGCGCGATGAGGAACACCGGCATGGAGAAGGTGGCTTCGAACCCTGGTGCCTGCCGTAACACGTTTGCCGCTGGTTGTTTCGGGAACCCGGTCTGCATGGCCAGCCAGACCACCCAGATGATGATTCCACTACTCGAGAAGAAAAACAGCGTGAACCAGTCGATCAGGGCTGCGACGCTGCGCTGGAAGGTAGGCAGCGCAAATGCGGCAAGGGTGGCCAGTGCTGGCAGCGCGAGCAGCAGTGCGCGGTCGGCGGGTCGGGTGGTCAGTGCGGCAAATACCGCGACGCCGGCAAACCAGAGCGGAAGTGCCAAGTGCAGGCTCGCGTCGCGACTGAAGATTTGCCGGCGCCAGCGCCACAGGGTCCACAACACCAGCGGCCAGGCCGGCCAGGTAAACCACAGCAGCAGGCGCGCCTGGGTGCGCCAGTCCCGGCTGGCTGCGTCCTGCGGCAGCAGGATGCGCCAGTGCCACAAATCCAGCGCCGAAGCGAGGCTTGCCGAGAACAGCGTGACCAGCGCGATCGCGCCTGCCGTCTGCAGCGTATGGCGTCGACCTCCGGTTGCCGGGTCTGCAGTGACCAGGTGGAGCAGGGCGCTTCCGGCGCCAAACAGGACTGCGATCGCCGGTGCCCCGCTCAGAACCAGGCCCGACAGGCCGGCGGCGAGACCCAGCGTTGGCGCCACGGCCCGGTGGGCGATTGCCGCAACTGAGAAAAACACCAGCGCCGAAAAGCACAACTGGGCCACGCTGGTAGTGGTTTCGTGCGACAGCTGGGCCAACCCGAGGCAGCCGATCAGCGCCAACAGCGCGCCGTCGGCAAT
>JANLQZ010000043.1:0-9147 GCA_031368125.1 Betaproteobacteria bacterium | reverse complement strand
CGCTGGCGCGCGCGCTGGGACGACAACCTGGCGGCGGTCGGTATCGCCGACCGCGCCGGGCTGGAGTTCTTCCTGCCGATCGCGCGCTGGCGCGGCTTCGGCGGCAAGAACCATGTGCGGGAATGGTCGTTCGAAACTTTTACCTGGGCCGCCGGCCTGGCCGCGGTGACGAAGCACATCGGCCTGTTCATGACGGTGCATGTGCCGATCGTGCACCCGGTCTACGCGGCCAAGGCGCTGGCCACGGTGGACCACATCAGCGGCGGGCGTGCCGGGCTCAACATCGTCTGCGGCTGGAACCCGGACGAGTTCGCCATGTTCGGCGCCAAGCTCAGCGACGACGCCTACGGCCAGGCCGCCGAATGGGTGGAAATCATCGAACGTTGTTATGGCGGCAACCAGCCGTTCGATTTCAACGGCAAGCACTACGCACTCAAGGGCGTGGTGAGCCGACCGGCCAGCATCCAGGTGCCGCGGCCGCTGACCATGAACGCCGCCTTCGGCTCGCCCGGCCGCGACTTTGCGGCCAGGAGCTGCGACTTCCTGTTTTCCACCTTTTCCAACATCGAGGATGGGCGCAAACACGTGGCCGATATCCGGGCGCGCTCGAAGCTGCAGGGGCGCGAGGTCGGCATCTATACCGTGTGCCACGTGGTGGCGCGCGAGACGCAACGCGAAGCCGACGAATATTACGAGCGTTACGCCGTGACCGAGGCCGACCAGGGTGCGGTGGACAACCACATGGCGCAGAAGAAGGAATTTGCCAATTCGCACGACCAGAGCGCCTTCGACCTCTACCGCAAGCGTTTTGCCGGCGGCGCCGGAACCTATCCGCTGGTCGGCACGCCGGAGAAGATCGTGGCGGACCTGGTCAGGATTTCGAACGAAGGGTACGCCGGTGCCGCGCTGACCTTTGTCAACTACAGCTACGAACTGCCCTTCTTCTGCGACCGGGTGCTGCCGCTGATGAAACAGGCCGGGCTGCGGGTGGTCTGAGAGCGTGAGAGGCAATCCAATGCATGACAACACCCCGGCCGCACGGCACAGGCACTCGGGCAGCCCGCGCTTCAAGCAGGGCATGCGGGCACTGACCGGCGGCGTGACCGTGATCGGCGCCTACGGGCCGGACGGGGCGCCACTGGCGATGACGGCCACCGCCGTGACGGCGCTGAGCGCCGAGCCGCCGTCGCTGCTGGTCTGCGTCAACCGAACTGCGACGATGGCCGGCGCGCTGGTGCGACACGCGCGGTTTTCGGTCAACGTGCTGGCCGGCGACCAGATCGATGTGGCCAAGGCTTTCGGCGGACAACTCGATGTGCGGGGAACCGGGCGCTTCATCTATGGCAACTGGCGCCGCGTGGACGATACCGAAGTGCCGCTGCTCACCGGCTCGCGCGTGTCCTTCGAATGCGAGGTGTCGCACGTGCATGAATGGGCAACCCACCACATCGTGATCGGTTCGGTGCTGGACGTGCATTTCGCCAAGGCGCCAGGCCAGTCGCTGGTTTACGCCGACGGCCAATACCACGCGGTGGGCTGACCGGTGCTACCCGATTGCCGCTGCGAGGCCGGCCCGCACCAAAGAATCCATGCAAGCGATCCAGTTTGACCGTTATGGCCCGCCCGAGGTACTGCGGCTGGTGACCGTTGCCGAGCCGCAGGCCGGCCCGGGCGAGGTGCGTGTGCGGCTGTTCGCTGCCGGTGTCGCACCGGTGGACACCAAGCTGCGCGCCGGTCTGCTGCAGGCCCACTTCGCGCTCGACCTGCCGAAGATACCGGGGCGCGACGGCGTGGGCGCGATCGACCAGGTCGGTGCCGATGTGTCCGGATTCGCGCTCGGCGACCGGGTTTGCGTGGTGGCAGACCCGTTGCGCGCCGGCACCTGTGCGCAGGTGGTGGTCTGCGGCGCGCAACGCGTGGTGCCGCGACCGGCCGCCCTGTCGCTGCACCAGGCCGCGGTGTTGTTGCAGCCCGGCATCAGCGCCTGGATCGCGGTGATGGAAACGGCCGGGGTGGTGCCCGGCATGCGCGTGCTGGTGCACGGCGGCGCGGGTGCGGTCGGCAGCCTCATGGTGCAGCTGTGCCGGCACCTGGGCGCTGAGGTGTCGGCCACCTGCCGCAGCGACAACCGCGGTTATGTGATCGAACTCGGGGCGGCGCGGGCACTGGCCTACGATACCGAGGACTTCGGCGTGCTGCGCGACCAGGATGTGGTGTTCGACCTGATCGGTGGCGCCACCCACGCGCGCTCCTACCCGGTGTTGCGCGCCGGTGGCCACCTGGTCTACCTGACGGCCGCAGCGATCGTCGACCGGGCGGCCGAGTTCGGTGTGCGCGCGACCCGCGCCATGATCAGCGACCGCCCGCCGGTGCTTGCCGCGGTCGCCGGCCTGGCGCAAGCCGGTATCTTCAAGCCGCGGGTGGCCGGCGTGTTCGAACTCGCCGACACCGCCCGCGCCCACGCCGCATTGGAAAACGGGCGTGTGACGCGTGGCCGGCTGGTGATCGATATCCAGCCGGAAAACCTCGCACTGCATTGAGACCACCTCAACACGGACTGCAACATGCCAACGCCACCTGCAGCCCCAGCCGCGATCGAGCGGGCCTTCGTATCCACCCGGTCCGGCCGGATCCACGTGGCCAGTGCCGGCCAGGGTTTCCCGGTGCTGCTGCTGCACCAGACGCCGCGTTCCTGGGACGAGTACCGCGGCGTCCTGCCGCTGCTCGGGCGGTCGTACCGCGCGCTCGCCATGGACACCGTCGGTTTCGGCGATTCGCAACCACTGTGCGCGGACGACAACAGCATCGAGCGGTGGGCCGCGGCCGCATTCGACCTGCTCGACGCACTCGGCCATGAGCGCGTGGCGGTGGTCGGGCACCACACCGGCGCCGTGATCGCACTGGAGATGGCGGCCAGCCGGCCGGCGCGCGTGGCCGCGCTGGTGCTGTCGTCGTGCCCGTTCGTGGACGCGGCCCGGCGTGCGGCGCATCAGGGCCGGCGCGTGATCGACGATGTGCAGCGCCAAGCCGGCGGCGAGCACCTGACCGAGTTATGGCAACGGCGCCAGCCGTTCTACCCGCCTGGCGATATCGGGTTGCTGGAACGCTTCATGACCGACGCATTGAAGGCCGGCCCACTGGCCGGCGACGGGCACCGGGTGGTCGGGCGTTATGCGATGGAGACCAGAATCGCGCTGGTCGGCAGCCCGACCCTGGTGATCGCGTCGACCGATGATCCGCACGCCTACCCGGCGGCGCCCCGCGTCGCACAGGCCATCACGGGCAGCAGGCTGGTCGAGATCGCAGGCGGCATGGTGCCGTTGCCCGACCAGATGCCCGGGGTTTTTGCCGACACGGTGGCGCAATTCCTGACGAAACTGACCCTGGAGCGATAACCCGGCCGCGTCACAACACCCGCGGCAACCAGAGCGCCAGGCCGGGGAACGCGATGATCAGCGCCACCAGCAGGATGGTGCACACGATGTAGGGCAGCGCGGCCAGCGACACCGTACGCAGCGTGGTGCCCCTGGGCGCGATACCCAGCATGATGAACAGCAACATGCCGAACGGCGGCGTGGTGAACCCGATCTCGAGCGCCAGCAGCACGATCAGGCCGAACCACACCATGTCGAAATGCAGGCTGATCGCCAGCGGCACGAAGATCGGCAGGGTGATCAGCATCATCGACACCTGGTCCATGAACATGCCCAGCAGCAGGATGATGCCCACCATCACCAGCAGCACGGTCAGCGGCGACAACTGGAACGACAGCGCCCAGCCGATGAACCCCGAACTGGCGCCGGTGAAAGCCAGCACCTGCGCAAAGGTGCTGGAGGCCGAAATGATCAGGAACGTCATGCCCGTGACCTTCATCGCGTCCTCGAGGCTGTTCCAGAGGATGTCGATCCGGAAGCGGCCATAGAAAAACAGCAGGGCCAGCACACCGGCACAACCCAGCGCCGCCGACTCGGTCGGCGAGGCGATGCCCAGGATGATGGTGCCGACCACCAGGAAGATGATGACGCCCATCGGCACCACGTTGGCGCCCAATGCGCGCAGCTTCTCGCCCAGTGTGAAGCTGGGCCCCTCGTCGTATTGTGGCGCGCACGCGGGGTCCAGCCGCACCTGCAGCGTGATGAGCACGATATACATCGCCGTCAGCAGCAGGCCCGGAATGGCGCCGGCGATCAGCAGGGCGCCGACATCGATCTGCGCCAGTGAACCCAGCAGCACGGCCAGCGACGACGGCGGGATGATCACGGCCAGCCCGCCGGCGCCCAGGATCGGGCCGAACGCCATGTGCGGCTTGTAGCCGCGGCGCAGCATCTCGGGCGCCATGCTGGTGCCCATCATGGCGGTGTTGGCCAGGCTCGAGCCCGACAGCGCCGCGAACACCGCACCCGCCAGCACCACCAGGTACGACAGGCGCGCGCGCAGGTTGCCGATGCACATGTCGAGCGCCTTGAATACGTTTTCGCCCAGGCCGGAGCGAAAGAACAGGCTGCCCATGATCAGGAACAGCGGCATTGGCGTGAGCCCGTAGACCGCCACCGCGCTCGGGAAGTTCGACACCATCTGCTCGACGCCGGTGGCGCCGCCGAAGTACACGTAGATGCAGACGATGTTGGTCAGAAAGAATGCGAACGCCACCGGTAGCCCGACGCCCATCAGGCACAGAATCATGCCCACCATCAGGGCCAGCGGAACTTGCCAGGTCATGTCACGTGCTCCAGGGGCAGGCACGCGATCCGCGCCGCATGAAACGCGGGGACCATTCGGGGAACACCGCGCAACCGGCTTTGCCGGGGCGCTGGTGTGCCTTGCAGGCCGCATGGCCGCGAGACGCGGCCATTCCTCGGCCCGTCCAAGCCGACGCAGGCAGGTCTGGACGGTCCCGAAGGGCCGCAGCCTCTGGCAGCGGCGCGGAGACGGCTACTTGCGTAATCGGCGCCTGCCAATTCCGGGGCAGTGAGCCGTAACAGGGGTGTTTCATCCTAGTACCCGTCCATCTTCAGCGGATCGATGTTGTAGAGCGAATCGGCGCCGAGCAGGAAACGCAGCCACTCGACGGTTGCGAGCCAGAAGCCGAGCACCATCGGCAGGTACACCAGCCACTTGGGCATATCGTAGGTCCGGGTCTCGTAACTGCCTTCGCGCCAGGCCGCAAAACCGTTCCTGGTGGCCACCCATGCCAAGTAGGCGCAGACCACGATGCACACCACGTAGACACTGCGCTCGAACGCGCGCTTGAGCGCGCTCGGCATGGGCGCGCGCAGGAACTCGACGAACACGTGGCCCTTGCCGCGCACCAGAAACGGCATCGGCAGGAACGCCGCGTACAGCAGGATGTACTCGGCCGTCGACGAGGCCCACGACAGCGGGCGCCAACCGACCGTGCGCACCGATACGTCGGCGACCACGATCAGCACCAGCAGGCCCAGCAGCAGCATGCTCAGGCGGGCGAGCCAACGGCCCAGGCGCTCGACCATCGAAAAAAGCAGGTTCATTCTTGTTCCACCACTTGTGTATCCACGCGCCCCTGGCCCGCGTTTGGGACCGGCTCACGGCCGCGCATGTACCCGGGAGACCAGGGACAGCGGCCGTTCGCCCCGCGGCCTGGCCCGACCGGACGCTGTCCGACAAAGCTGATCCGCTCTCAGTCGAGGAACTTCTGCCTGAGTGCCGCCACATTGGTCGGGTCGCGCTTGGTCAGCCGGTCCCAGCTCGCGCGCGAGTCGGCCTCGACGTACCGCCTGCGCGCCTCGCCGGTCAGTTCGACCACTTTCATGCCCTTGGCGATCATCGCGTCGCCCTCCTGCTGGGTCGCGATGGCATTGGCGGCGAAGCTGGCCTTCTCGTGCTCGATCGCGGTGTCGCTCAGTATCTTCTGCGCCTGCGGACTGAGGCTGTCCCACTTCTTCTGGTTCATGGTGATCAGCACGTCGGTGTGCAGGAACGACGGGTCGATGCGGTAACGCGTGAACTTGTCCCAGCCGAAGCCGGAATAACCGAGCACCGAATACCCCATCGCGTTGACCAGCCCGCGCTCTAGCGAGGTGTAGGCCTCGCCGGGGCCCTGCACGATCGGCGTCACGCCGAGCGCCTCGAAGAATTCGCGGTACAACGGAGCAGCACGCACCTTGAGCTTGGACCAGTCCACGCCGCCGTCCGGGGTACGCACCGGCTCGGCCACCGTGAAGATATGGAAACCGGTGCCGCCGTCCACGTGCGCCAGGATGTGGGCGTTGGCCTTCTGGGCGAAGATCTTGTTGACCATGTCCCAGCCCCCGTTGGCGCGCAGCTCCCAGGGTTTCTTCGAGGTGGCCGAGAACACCTCGCCCTCGGGCACGATGTTCAGGTACAGGCCCGGCGCGGCGTTGACCATGTCGATGACACCGTTCTTCTGCGCCTCGCCGAGCTGCAGCGGCGGCATGACTTCGGGGCCGCCACGCACCTGGATCCGCACCACGCCCTTGCCGCGCTCGTTGACGGCCTCGACGTACTTCATGAAGCTGCGCGCATAACTGTTTTGCGCCGGCGTGAAATGCACCGCGTTGATGACGGCCTCCTGCGCCAGGGCCGGCAATGTGGCGCAGACCAGCGCCGCGACAGCGACGCTTCGGGTCAGGAACGATGTCATGGGAAGTACTCCTAGGTGAAATGAACGCGTGCCGGTTCCGGCACGCTGCTGCAAAGGCCGGCGCGCCGGCCGGAACGGTGGATTTTCGGTGCGGGTCGGTTCCGACACCCTGCAGTTTGACCGAATCCTAATATATACAGTATATTGTTGTCAACGAAGAATTTCCGCACCGACCGAAGCGCCGCTCACCTCGCGGCGGCGTTCGGCCATAACCACAGGCCCTGACATGCAACCTCAACCGACCATGTACCACCGGCCGCTGACGCCGCTGCTGCGACCGGGCCAGACGGTCCGGCTGGTGTGGCTGGCGTTGGGCAGTGTGGCGCTGGCCGAGATCGCTGCACATGCCCGGCCCGACGCGCTGGTGCCCGACCTGCAGCACGGCTTGTGGGACCGCCACACGATGGAAGCCGCGATCGGCATCGCCAACGCCCAGCTGCCGGTCATAGTGCGCACCGCGGACCACACACCGGCCGCGATCGCGAATGCGCTCGACGCCGGCGCGGCCGCCGTGCTGGTGCCGCTGGTGGAGAGCGCCGAGGACGCGTACCGCATCATCGAGGCCGGGCGTTACCCACCGGTGGGCCGACGTTCGGCCGGTGGCGTGCGCCCGCTCATGAACGGAATGGCCGGCATGCAGCTGGCCGATCGCCACCTCGCCCTGGGCGCGCTGATCGAGACCGTGCGCGGGGTCGACAACGCAGCGGCCATCTGCGCGGTCGAAGGGCTGGATTTCGTGTTTGTCGGCACCGGCGACCTGTCGCTGTCGCGCGGCGACGCCGACCCAGCAGGCCTTGCCGCGTGTTGTGCGCGCGTGCTGGACGCCGCCCACGCGCGCGGCCTGCCGTGCGGCCTGTTCACCGCCGACGCCGACGCCGCGCGCGAAGCGCTGGCCGCCGGTTACGACATCGTGGTCGTGGCCAACGACATCGACCTGGCGGTGCGCGGCTTCGGCGCTGCCGTGCGCGCCAGCAAAACCGTTGCCGACGCCTGAATTCGCGCGATCACCCACGTACGCAAGGAATCCGCCCCGATGCAGCCGTTCGACACCACGCTCGACCACCTGGTCCGCGCCCTGGGCGACGACGTGGTCACCAGCGGCCCGGCCATCGAAGGGCGCCGCAATACCGACTGGAGCGGCGCACCTGGCGCCACGCCCCGTGCCCTGCTGCGCCCGCGCACCACCGCGCAGGTGGCCGAAGCCCTGCGCATCTGCCACGCCGCCGGCCAGAGCGTGGTGCCGCAGGGTGGCCTGACCGGCCTGGCCGGCGGTGCGTGCTGCGCGCCGGACGATGTGGCGATCAGCCTGGAGCGCATGCACCGCGTCGAGGACATCGACCCGGTGTCGGGCACGATCACGGTGCAGGCCGGCGCCACGCTGCAATCGGTGCAGGACGCAGCCGACCAGGCCGGCTTCCTGTTCGCGCTCGACCTCGGCGCGCGTGGCAGCTGCACCATCGGCGGCAACCTGGCCACCAATGCGGGCGGCAACCGCGTGATCCGTTACGGCACCATGCGCGACCAGTTGCTGGGCATCGAGGCGGTGCTGGCCGACGGCAGCGTCATCAGCGGCCTGCACAAGATGGTCAAGAACAACACCGGCTACGACCTCAAACAGCTGCTGGCCGGCAGCGAGGGTACGCTGGGCATCATCACGCGCGCGGTGTTGCGGCTGCGGCCCAAGCCGAAGGCGGTCGCCACTGCCTGGTGCGGCCTGCCGGATTTCGCGGCGGTGACCAGGTTGCTGCAGCGCGCCCAGGCGCAACTCAGCGGCGGCGTGTCGGCGTTCGAGGTGATGTGGCCGAGTTATGTCGCATTCGTGCTGGCCCACGTCGCCGGCTTGCGGGCGCCGCTGCGTTCGCCGCACGCGTTCCATGTGCTGCTGGAAAATTCCGGCTCCGACGCCGCCCGCCACCAGCAGGCCTTTGACGAATTCCTGGAACAGATGCTGGATGAGGGCGTGATCGAGGACGCCGCGGTGGCGCGTTCCTCGGCCGACGCACTGGCGTTGTGGGCCCTGCGCGATGCGCCGGCAAACTTCCCGACCCTGATGCCCGGGTTGACGGGTTTCGACATCAGCTTTGCGATCAGCGACATCGGTCGCGCCGCGGCCGAGTGCGACGACCTGCTGCGCCGGGGCTGGCCCGGTTGCACGGCACTGGTCTACGGCCACCTGGGCGACGGCAACCTGCACCTGATTGTCCACCTGCCCTTGGTTGCCGAACAGCCCAAACACGCGATCGAGACCGCCATCTACGCCGTGGTGCGCCGCTACAACGGTTCGGTCTCGGCCGAACACGGCATCGGCACCCTCAAGCGTTCGGTGCTGGGCCACTCCCGCAGCGAATCCGAGCTGGCTGCCATGCGCGCGATCAAGGCGGCGCTCGACCCGAAGAACATCCTCAATCCCGGCAAGCTGCTGTAGCGGGGCGGCCGCAACCGCAGCAGCACGCCGTCATGCGTGGATGGTCGTCTCGGCAACGATTTCCAGCGGCAGGACCTCGACC
>JANLQZ010000011.1:0-1632 GCA_031368125.1 Betaproteobacteria bacterium | reverse complement strand
TGCTCGGCGCACTGCTCGCTGTGGATGGTTCCCTGCAAGTCGATGAAGATCGCCTCCCCCGGCGCGATGTTGCGCACGAACTGGTGCGAGGTGCCTTCCAGCGCCACCGACTCGCTCGCCACCACCGCCGTACCGGTACCGCGCCCGAGGCACAGCGGGCGAATGCCGTAGGGGTCGCGAAAGGCCAGCACGCCGTGGCCGGCGATCAGCGCGATGACGGCGTAAGACCCGCGCACGCGCCGGTGCACGTTGCGCACCGCCGTGAACAGGTCGGCAGGTTGCAGCGGCAGGCCGCGGGTCGTCTTCTCGATCTCGTGCGCCAGCACATTGAGCAGCACCTCGGAGTCGCTTTCGGTGTTGATGTGGCGGTGGTCGGTGCTGAACAACTCGGTCTTGAGGGCCTGCGCATTGGTGAGGTTGCCGTTGTGCACCAGCACGATGCCGAACGGCGCGTTCACGTAGAAGGGCTGCGCCTCTTCTTCGCTGTAGGCATTGCCGGCGGTGGGGTAACGCACCTGGCCCAGGCCGCAGTTTCCAGGCAAGGCACGCATGTTGCGGGTGCGAAAGACGTCGCGCACCAGGCCCTTGGCCTTGTGCATGAAGAATTTGCGCTCCTGCTGCGTGACGATGCCCGCCGCATCCTGGCCGCGATGCTGCAGTAACAGCAGCGCGTCGTAGATCAACTGGTTGACCGGGGCCGTACTGACTACACCAACAATTCCGCACATGGTTTCATCCGGTTTGGGACCGCCGCAGCCGACCTCGCGCCGCGTTCAGTCCGGTCCAATCAGGGCAGGTACCTGCCGAACTCCTGTGGCAGCGCCGGCTTGAGCCCGGTGAGCGTTGCCGTGGCCCAACCCGCCGCCGTGGACTGCCTCCACCAGGCGTCGGACCTCAGCGGCGTCATCGGCACGATGACCGCGGCGGCCAACAACACGACCACGCCGCGCATCAAGCCGAATACCGCGCCCAGCGCGCGATCCGCGGGCCGCAGACCGGCCACCTGGAACAGCTTGCTGATGAGCCAGATCAGCACCGACCCGGCAAACACGGCAGCCACGAACACCAGCACGAATGCCGCCGCGTAACGGATCACCTCGGTAGCACCGGCCATCGGAAGCCGTTGCGCCAGCGCCGGAGCAAACACCTGCGCCAGCACGAACGCCGCGGCCCAGTTCGCCAGCGACAGCACCTCGTACACCAGGCCGCGCCACGCACCAATCAACATCGAGGCGATCAGCACGCCCAGGAAAACCCAGTCCAGCACAACCATGTTTCGGCGCCCGCCTACAAGGCAAGGATGGCGGCCGGCAGGTCGAGCCTGCGAATCTTCTCCGCCACCCGCGACGCCTCCGTCTTGTCGGGAAAAGGCCCCACGCGCACCCGTGTGCGGGAGCCGTCCTTGGTCTCCACCACCTGGGTATAGGTCTTCAGGCCGGCGCCCTCCACCTTGCGGCGCACGTCGCGCATCTTTTCCAGGTCGGAGAATGCGCCGACCTGCACGACGAACCGCCCCTCGGCTGCGGCCGCCTGCGCATCCGCGCCCTTGCCTTCGAGCAACGCCCGCGCCTTGACGGCATCACTCGCCTTGGCGCTGGCCGACTCGGCGACCGTTGCAGGCCTGGCCTTGGC
>JANLQZ010000936.1:0-3717 GCA_031368125.1 Betaproteobacteria bacterium | reverse complement strand
CCCCGGGCAACCCCTGGCAACCGTTGGCAACCATGTCGGCGGGATGCCATCGTCATTGAACGAACACCCAACAGACCCATGAACCTGACCAAACGCGAATTCTTCCAGGTACTCGGCGCCGGCACCGTAGCCGGCATGGGCTTGGGCAAATATGCCGACGCCGACGCGGCGGTTGCCGGCAACGCCCTGTACGACATACCGCGCTTCGGCAACGTGTCGTTCCTGCATTTGACCGATTGCCACGCCCAGCTCAAACCGATCCACTTTCGCGAGCCGAGCATGAACCTTGGCGTTGGCGACATGCGGGGCAAACTGCCGCACCTGGTAGGCGAACACCTGTTGCGTAATGCCAAGCTGCGCCCCGGCAGCGCCGAGGCGCACGCACTGACCTACCTGGACTTCGAGCGGGCGGCTGTGCGTTATGGCAAGGTCGGCGGGTTCGCGCACCTGGCCACGCTCGTCAAGCGCATGAAGGCGAGCCGCCCCGGAGCCGTGCTGCTGGATGGCGGCGACACCTGGCAGGGCTCCGCCACCGCGTTGTGGACCAACGGGCAGGACATGGTGGACGCCTGCAAGTTGCTGGGTGTGGACGTGATGACGGGCCACTGGGAGTTCACGCTCGGCATGGAGCGAGTGAAGCAGATCGTGGACCGCGACTTCGCCGGCAAGATCGAGTTCCTGGCGCAGAACATCAAGACCAACGACTTCGGCGATCCGGTGTTCAAGTCCTGGACGATGCGCGAAATCAACGGCGTGCCGTGCGCGATCGTCGGGCAGGCCTTTCCGTACACCCCGATCGCCAACCCGCGTTACCTGGTGGCGGACTGGGGCTTCGGCATCCAGGAAGAAAACATGCAGAAGACCGTGGACGAGGCGCGCGCCAAGGGCGCGCAGGTGGTGCTACTGCTGTCGCACAACGGCATGGACGTGGACCTCAAGATGGCCAGCCGTGTGACCGGCATCGACGCCATCATGGGCGGCCACACGCACGACGGCATGCCGGTGGCCAGCGTCATCGGCAACAAGGGGGGCCGCACCATCGTCACCAACTCGGGTTCCAACAGCAAGTTCCTGGGCGTGCTGGATTTCGAGGTCAAGGACGGGCGGGTCAGCGATTTCCGCTACAAGCTGCTTCCGGTATTCGCCAACATGTTGCCGGCCGACCCGGAGATGGATGCACTCATCACCCGTGTCCGCTCGCCGTACGAAGCCCGGCTGGGCGAGAAACTCGCGATCAACGAAAGCCTGCTGTACCGGCGCGGCAATTTCAACGGCACCGGCGACCAGTTGCTGCTCGATGCGCTGATGGACGTGCAGGGCGCCGAGATCGCCTTCTCACCCGGTTTTCGCTGGGGCACCACGCTGCTGCCCGGGCAAGCCATCACGCGCGAATGGCTGATGGACATGACGGCCATCACCTACCCCTACACCACGCTCACGGAAATGACGGGCGCGACCATCAAGACCATCCTCGAAGACGTGGCCGACAACCTGTTCAATCCGGACCCGTACTACCAGCAGGGTGGCGACATGGTGCGGGTGGGCGGCCTGCAATACAGCTGCGAACCGCAACTCGGTATGGGTAAGCGCATCGACAACATGCTGCTGGGTGGCCGGGCGATCGAGGCGGACCGCAAATACAAGGTGGCGGGCTGGGCGCCGGTGTCCGAGGAGGCCAAGGCCGCCGGTGGCAAGCCGATCTGGGATCTGGTCGAGCCGTGGCTCAAGTCGAAGGGCAAAGTATCGGCACGCCGCCTGAACCTGCCGCGGCTGGTGGGTGTCAAGGGCAATCCGGGCGCGGCCTGAAGCCCATGCCCATGGCGTTGGCCTGAGCCCCATGCCCAGGGCGCGGCCTGAGGCCCATGGCAATCTACTGCCGCGTCGCCGGCAACCTTGTCATCCCGGCGAAGGCCGGGATCCACGGACGGTGATCAGGCCCGCAATGCCAACGGTGCAGCGCTCGGCGCAGCGGCATCAAGGGAGAGCACGCAGGCTGGGGGTCGCGAGCAGAGCTGCCCAGTCAGCGCCCCCGGCGAAGAATCTGTTTGGCACACCGCGCGCCCACCACGCTGGTTGGATCAGGTCGGTGCGGCGCTCGGCGCAGCGAAATAAAGGAGGAGGCCGCAGGCCGGAGGACATTCGCGGAGCTGCGTGCCGCACCGGCCTGATCCCGCCCACCCGCCACCAGTTGGTGAACATGAAGACCGGGTACGCTCGGTCACGACCTGATCGTTTGCATGGCACGCCGCATCAGGCCGATTGATCGAGCCGCCAGACCTGGTAACGCAGCGCGAGCACGGCACCTGCAACGATGGCCAGCAGCGCCAGCAGGCTGCCCAGCGACAGGGTCGAGATGCCCGACAACCCTTGTCCTACCGTGCACCCCAGCGCCGTCACCCCGCCGACACCCATCAGCGTGGCACCGACAAGGTGGTTTGCCGTGTCCTGCACATTGGCAAATCCCTCCCATCGAAATTCGCGCGTCGCCAGCGACGCGCTCGCCGATCCCGCCACCACGCCGACCACGCTGACGATGCCGATCGTCAGTGCCTTCGCCTTGTCGCTGAAGAACAGCAGCCAGTCCAGCGTGTAGGCCACCGGCGCCACCATGCTGAGTGCTTCCATGCGCCGCGAGTTGGTGGCCAGGAAGGCTTCCTGCAGCGTATTCGGGTCCTCGCTCAGGTAACCCAGCCGCCCGGAGACCCACCACATCGCGGCGACCACGCCACCGATTCCCGCGCCGCCCAGCCAGACCTCGGCGCTGCGGCCTTCGGGTTTGCGCAGCACCCACGCCACCAGCACCAGGCCCAGTACCAGGCCCAATGACGCGGCCACCGGCCGCACCGGCAGGTCGACCCACGCCGCCAGCAGCGTGGGCAGGTCCTGGCCACGCGGCAACTCGACCAGTACGCGATCGATGGTGCCAGCGCGCAGTACGGCCGTGATGCCCTTGAGCGTGGCAAAGGCCGACAGACCGAGCACCAGCAGCACCACCAGCGACTTCAGGTTGCCGCCCCCCAGTCGAACCAGGTTCTTGCTGCCGCAGCCAGATGCCAGCACCATGCCGAAGCCGAACATCAATCCGCCAGTGGCCAGCGAAAGCCACAAAAGATTCGGCCCGGCGTAGATGCTCTTGGCCGCCTCGATCCAGCCCAGGCCGACCATGCTGTTGAAACCGATCGCGGCGACGGCAATCGCCAGCACCCACATGCGGATGCGGCTCCAGTCGCCGGTGGTCACGACGTCGGCGATCGCACCCATGGTGCAGAAGTGGGTGCGCTGGGCGATCACGCCGAACAGCACCGACAGTGCGAATGCGCACCACAGGACCGCGGCGCCGAGGGTGGATGGGTCGAGCTGCTGCATGCCGGCATTATCGCGGCGGCCGCCCTGCAGAGACCCTACAGGCGGACCAGCCGCTGGGCCATCGCGCGCGGCGCACGGGACAACAAGCCGTCGGGTGTCTGCACCTGGCTGCACAGGAATTGTTCACTGCCCGGCAGCAATGCGCGGTACAGCGCCTCGCACAACTGGCGCGCCCGCACGCCCGGCCAGTCGGCCGGCAGGAACGCCTCTGGCAGATTGGGGTCGCGCAGCAGGACGCGGCGGTACTCGTGGATCAGCAGCGTGCGCGCGAAGAAAGCCTCGGCGTTGCTCAGGCTGCCGAGTTCAGCGCCGACCGGTTCGAAGCGCTTGACAAACTGTTGCCACGCGTGT
>JANLQZ010000932.1:0-5626 GCA_031368125.1 Betaproteobacteria bacterium | reverse complement strand
GCGCATGTCGCCTTCGATCACCCGGCGCTCGCGGTTGATGCCGTCCAGCGTGCGCGCCAGTTCGTCGGCACGCGCCGGGTCGTCGGTCAGCAGGCATTCGATGCCCAGTGTCATGTCGCTCAGTCGCCCGGCCGCGTTGATGCGCGGGCCGAGCGCGAAACCGAAGTCGAAGGTCGTCGCCGTCTTGGCCGAGCGGCCAGAACTGCGGAACAGACCGGCCAGGCCGGCCTGCAGGGCGCCGGCGCGCACGCGCTTCAAGCCCTGCGCGACCAGGCGGCGGTTGTTGGCGTCGAGCTTCACCACGTCGGCCACGGTGCCGAGCGCCACCAGCGGCAGCAGCGCATCGAGCTTGGGCTGGGTCTGCTGGTCGAACACACCGCGTCGGCGCAGCTCGGAGCGCAGCGCCAGCAAAACGTAGAACATCACACCGACGCCGGCAATGGATTTGCTCTCGAAGTCGCAGCCGGGCTGGTTCGGGTTGACGATCACGTTCGCATCGGGCAGTTCGTCGGCCGGCAGGTGGTGGTCGGTCACGAGCACCTGCAGTCCGAGTCGCCTGGCGTGCGCCACACCTTCGATGCTGGCGATGCCGTTGTCGACCGTGATCAGCACGTCCGCGCCACTGTCCCTGACCCGCTGCGCGATCGGGACCGTCAGGCCATAACCGTCGAGCACCCGGTCCGGCACGATGTAGGACACATGGCGGGCTCCGAGCAGTCGCAGGCCGCGCAAGCCCACCGCGCAGGCGGTCGCGCCGTCACAGTCGTAATCGGCCACGATGCACAACTTCATCTGCTGGCCGATCGCGTCGGCCAGCAGCACCGCGGCGTCGGTTGCGCCTTTCATGCCGGCCGGTGGCAACAAGCGGTTGAGCCCGTCGTCGAGTTCGTCCATGCCGCACACGCCGCGGGCTGCGTACAGGCGCGCCAGCAGCGGATGCACACCGGCCTGTTCGAGCACCCAGACCGCACGCGGCGGCACGTCCCGATTCGATATCTTCATAACTGCTCCTGCAGTGTCTGCAGCGAGGTGGTCTTGAACTGGCGTCGCACGCGCTGCGCCAGCCCGACCGGTGTGTTGTCGAATGTGAGCGCAGCGCGCGCGCCGCACAGGGTGAGTTGCGCCGATGGGCCGTGCTGCGCGGACTCGAGCAGCTTGCGGCATTCGCCTGCGTCGACATCGGTCCAGCGTTGCGCCCACAAGGCCCAGTCGTTGCGCAACGCGGCGCCGCGCAAGGCGTCGGCCACCAGCAGTTCGGACGCTGGTGGCCGGGTCGCGGCTTTGGGCAGCGCGCCGGTTCCGCTGACCCAGAACGAGTTGACGGTCGCCGCGCCGCGAGCCAGGCGGGCGTCGTTGACCGGGTGCGTGTAGAGCAGCATCTGCATCTCGTTCTGCAGGCGCCGCAGGCTGCCCACCGATGGCATCCAGGCGCTGATTTCGGATCCGGCCACCCGGTCGATCGAGGCGCTGGCCAGTGCGCCGAACACTTCGCCGCGCGCCAGCCAGCGCTCCGGCGCCACGTACTCCAGCGTGATCGCGTCTTCTTCGAAAAAAGGCCGCATCGCGGCCAGCAGGCTGCGCGACTCCGCCTCCTGCAGATCGAGTGTGCCTGGGTCGGCCATAGCGATGTGGCTGGCCCCCACGTCCCAGTGCACCGGGGTGATCCAGGCCCAGGCGGCCTCACCAGGGTCGCGGCCCGACTGTGCCACTTCGTGGGCCGCCCATGCGATGCAACCGTCCGGCGCGGGCATGCCATGCAGGCGCGCCAGCACCCGCTCGTGCGGTGGCGACATGCTGTTGGCACCGGCCGTGTCACGGTGCTGCAGCGTGAGCCGGCGCAGCAACTGGTCAAGGTAGGGTAGCCGCAGCGACGGCAAAACCTGCCGGCAGCCGGGTGTCTCGGAGCAGGCGAACGGAATCAGCAGGTGCATGGCGCTATTGTCCGGGAACTGTTCGGCCACCCGACGCGGGATGCCACAATCCACCCCTTGGACTATTTCATTTACCCGTCTCGAACTTGCGGTACCGATGCAGCTCCCCTATGAACTGATCCTGGGGTGGCGATACACACGCGCGGGGCGGGCGACCCGGCGCAACGGGTTCATTTCCTTCATCTCGGGCGTGTCGATGCTGGGCATCGCTCTCGGGGTGGCAGCACTGATCATCGTGCTCAGCGTGATGAACGGCTTTCAGAAGGAAGTGCGCGACCGCATGCTGGGCGTGGTCTCGCACATCGAGATCTTCGCGGCCGGTGGCGCCGCCTTGCCGGACCTGGATCGCACCCTGTCGCAGGCTGGTGAAAACCCGCAGGTGATCGGCGCCGCCCCCTTCGTTTCGGCCCAGGGCCTGCTGGCCCGCGGCGAGGACATGAAGGCCACCCTGGTGCGCGGAATCGACCCGCAGCGTGAGCCCGAGGTGACCGACCTGGCGCTGGCGCTCAAGAATGCCGGGCTCTCGCGCCTGGTGCCGGGCGAGTTCGGCGTCGTGGTGGGCGGTGAACTGGCGCGCGCACTCGGTCTGCGCATCGACGACAAGGTCACGCTGATCACGCCCAGCGGCCAGGTGACGCCGGCCGGTGTGGTGCCGCGCCTCAAACAGATGACGGTGGTCGGAACTTTCGATTCCGGCCATTTCGAATACGACTCGGGCCTGGTGCTGATGCACATCAGCGACGCGGCCAGGATCTACCGGCTCGAAGGACCCACCGGCATCCGGCTCAAGCTGCGCGACCTGCACCAGGCGCGCACGGTCGCCGCCGAGCTGGCGCGCAGCCTGACCGGCGACCTCATGGTGCGGGACTGGACGCGCCAGAACCGCACCTGGTTTGCGGCGGTGCAGGTGGAAAAGACCATGATGGCCATCATCCTGACCCTGATCGTCGCGGTGGCGGCATTCAACCTCGTTAGCACGCTGGTGATGACCGTCACCGACAAACGGGCCGACATCGCGATCCTGCGCACCCTGGGGGCGAGCCCAGGCAGCATCATGGGCATCTTCGTGGTGCAGGGCGCCATGGTGGGGGTGATCGGCACCTTCAGCGGCCTGCTGCTCGGCCTGCTTGTGGCCGTCAACATCGACGTCATCGTGCCCGCGCTGGAGCACCTGTTCAACGCCAGCTTCCTGCCCAAGGACATCTACCTGATCAACCGCATGCCCAGCGACCCGCAAAAGGGCGACATCGTTCCTATCGCCCTGATCTCGCTGGTGCTGGCCTTTTTGGCCACGATCTATCCGAGCTGGCGCGCCAGCCGCGTCAACCCGGCGGAGGCGTTGCGTTATGAGTGACGTGGTGCTGGCCGCCGCCGACCTGACCAAGCGTTTCACCGAGGGCCGGCTCGATGTGAGCGTGCTGCAGGGCGTGGAGCTGCAGGTGCACCGGGGCGAGACGCTGGCGATCGTCGGCGCGTCCGGCTCCGGCAAGAGCACGCTGCTGCACCTGCTGGGCGGGCTCGATGCGCCGACCAGCGGCAGTGTGCATTTGATGGGTCAGGAATTGTCGAAGCTCGGGGCTTCGGCACAAGGTGTGTTGCGCAACCGGCACCTCGGCTTCGTGTACCAGTTCCACCACCTGCTGCCGGAATTCAGCGCGCTGGACAACGTCGCCATGCCGCTGTGGATCCGGCGCATGCCACCGGTCGAATGCACGCAGGCGGCCCTCAAGACACTGGCCAGGGTCGGGCTGCAGGACCGGGTGCAGCACCGCCCCTCGGAACTCTCCGGTGGCGAGCGCCAGCGTGTGGCGATCGCGCGCGCCCTGGTCACCAGGCCGGCCTGCGTGCTGGCCGACGAGCCGACCGGCAACCTGGACCGCGCCACCGCCGACGGGGTGTTCGAACTGATGCTGCAACTCGCGCGCGACCAGGGCACCGCGTTCATCGTCGTGACGCACGACGAAAGCCTGGCGGCGCGCTGCGCGCGGCGGCTGCGGCTGGTGCAGGGCAAGCTGTCGAACGGCGCCGCGGCCGCGGTCACAGGATCCGGTTGAACCACAACAGCGACAGCGCGGCCGAACTGATCGCCAGCACGGCGGCCAGCAGCGCCAGCAGGCCGGCGATTTCGGTTTCCTTCTTTTCCACGGTCAGCCGCGAACTGAGCTTTTCGTAGACCTTCTTGAGTGTTTCCGCGGAACCGGCATAAAAGTATTCGGCCTGGGTCTGCAGCGCCACCGCCTTGAGCGTGGCCTCGTCCAGCCGCACACGCATCGACCAGCCCTCGAAACCGATGGTTTCGCCGTCCACCGTGCCCACGCCGACGGTGTAGATGCGCACCCCGCGGTCGGCCGCCATCTTGGCCGCCTCCATCGTGTCGACACCGGTGGTGCGTTGCCCGTCGGTGAGCAGGATGATGGCCGCCGAGTTGTAGGAGCCGGGCGCCACCGGAACGAACTCCTTCTTCGCCTTCTTCGGGGTCTGGTCGATGGCGACGCCGCGCGGCTTGCCGCTGCCGTAGGTCATTGCGGCCAGGTCGATGCCCTCGTCCGGAAACAACTCGGCCAGCGACACGACGATCGCGCTGCCGATGGCGGTAGCGCGCTGCAGCTGGAACTTGTCGATCGCCGCCACCAGGTCTTCGCGGCTCAGCGTCGGTGGCTGCACCACCTGCGCCGAACCGGCGAAGGCCACGATACCGACCCGCACGCTGCGCGGCAGTTCGGCCAGGAACGCCTTGGCGGCGTTCTGCGACGCGACCAGGCGGTTGGGCTTGACGTCGGTGGCGCGCATGCTGCCGGATACGTCCATGGCCAGGATGATGGTTTCCTGGGTCGAGGGCAGGGTGATCACGGCAAACGGGCGTGACGCCGCCACCAGCATTGCGGTGATGGCGAGCAGGAACAGGACCGGCGGCACATGGCGGCGCCAGTTCAGGCTGGTTCCCATCGCCTCTTTCACGATCGACAGGCTGGCATAACGCAGCGACAGCTTCTTCTTGCGTCGCAACAGCCAGAAGTAGACCGCCACCAGCATCGGCACAGCCAGCAACAGCCACAGGAATTGTGGCCACATGACGGTCAGGGGGATGGTCATGTTGCCTCCACGCCCGGCCACGCCGGGTCGCACCCGCATGGGGCATTCGGTAGCATTTGGCAGTTCGGCGCGGCGCGCATGGCAGTGTCTCCTTGAACGGTCCGTCAGGCGGCTTCGCGCAGGTGGGCCGACAGGGCGGCGGAGCCGGACAGCCGGCTGCGCCGCTTGCGCAGTTCGGCGAAGCGCATGACCGCCTGCACCAGGTCGCCGTCGGTGGAAAGCTCCAGCGTGTCCACGCCAGCACGCGTGAAGACCAGCCGCAGATCCGCCTCGCGCTGCGCGGCAATGCGGGCAAAACGCTTGCGAAAGCCGGCGTCGTGGGTATCCACCAGCAGTTGCTCGCCCGTCTCCGCGTCGCGGATAGGTATCAGGCCGAGATCAGGCAGTTCGAGCTCCATCGGGTCGAACAGGCGCACCGCGACCACTTCGTGCCGTTGCGCCAGCAGCGCGAGCGGTCTTTCCCACCCCGGCTCACTGATGAAATCCGACACCACAAACATGGTCGAGCGCCGGCGCACCGTGGCCGCCGCCGTTTGCAGCAGTTCGTGCAGGCGGGTCGGGCCGGACGCCGCGGCGAGTGGACGGGTCTGCATGGCATGCAA
>JANLQZ010000893.1:0-1642 GCA_031368125.1 Betaproteobacteria bacterium | reverse complement strand
ATCACCTCGTCGATGTTGAGCAGGACGAGCTGGCGGCCCTCGAGAATGTGCACCCGGTCGAGCACCTTGGCCAGGCGGTGGTTGGAACGCCGCTCGATCGTCTTGTGGCGAAACTCGATCCACTCCAGCAGCATCTGGCGCAGCGACTTCTGGGTCGGCCGTCTGTCCAGGCCGACCATCGTCAGGTTCACCGGCGAGGACGTCTCCAGGCTGGTGTGGGCCAGCAGTGTCGTGACCAGCTCCTGCTGCTCGATGCGGCTGGTCTTGGGTTCGAACACCAGCCGCACCGCCGCGTCCTTGGATGACTCGTCGCGCACCACATCGAGCACCGACAACACGCTGGCCTTGAGTTGCGTCTGCTCCTGCGACAGTGCCTTCTTGCCGGCGCGCACCTTGGGATTGGTCAACTCCTCGATTTCTTCGAGCACCCTTTGCGTGCTGACGTTGGGTGGCAGTTCGATCACCACCAGCTGCCACTGGCCGCGCGCGAGGTCCTCGATCTTCCAGCGCGCGCGCACCTTGAGCGACCCGCGCCCGCTGCGGTAGGCCTCGGCGATTTCGCCGGCGCTGCTGATGATCTGGCCGCCACCGGGATAGTCCGGGCCGGGCACCAGTGCCAGCAATTCGTCGTCGGCCAGGTGGGGCGCGCGCACCAGGGCGACACAGGCCGCTGCGATCTCGCGCAGGTTGTGGCTGGGGATTTCGGTCGCCAGGCCCACCGCGATGCCGCTGGCGCCGTTGAGCAGTGCAAACGGCAGGCGCGACGGCAGTTGCATCGGCTCTTCGGTGGAGCCGTCGTAATTCGGGACGAAGGCCACCGTGCCCTCGTCGATCTCGTCCAGCAGCAGGCTGGTGATGCGGGCCAGCCGGGCTTCGGTGTAACGCATCGCAGCGGCGCCGTCGCCGTCGCGGCTGCCGAAATTGCCCTGGCCATCGATGAGCGGGTAACGCTGCGAGAAATCCTGCGCCATGCGCACCAGGGCGTCGTACGCAGCCTGATCGCTGTGCGGATGGAACCGGCCCAGCACGTCGCCCACCACCCGGGCGGATTTGACCGGCCGCGCGCCGACGTTGCCGTTGGCGCCTCCGAATCCCAGGCCCATGCGCGACATCGAATACAGGATGCGCCGCTGCACTGGTTTTTGCCCGTCGCAGACGTCCGGCAGCGCGCGGCCCTTGACGACGCTCAGGGCGTATTCCAGGTAGGCGCGTTGCGCGTAGGTGGCCAGGTTCAGCGCGTCGTCACCATCACCGGGCGGCGTCGCTTGGGAAAAGTCCAGGGTCGGTTGGTCACTCATCGCGTGGGGGGTAGTTCAATATGCCGGCAGTGGCGCTTGCGCGCGGCGGCCGGGCGCCGGAATTTCCGGCCACTGGCTCAATCTGGCTCGCTCTTGGCTTTGGCCGCGACAGGATTGGCCGGCAGGTTGCCGCGATTGGCGGCGCCGCCCTTGATGGTGGGCCGCACGCGCGACAACGGATGACGCAACTCGGGCGCCAGCGAGGGCGGCTTGAGCACCGAATAGAGTTGCATCACGGTCTTCACATAATTCTGCGTTTCCTTGTAGTTCGGAATCTGGTTGCCGGCCCGTTGCACGGCGCCCTCGCCCGCGTTGTAGGCCGCGATCGCCAGCTCGAGCTGGCC
>JANLQZ010000870.1:0-3879 GCA_031368125.1 Betaproteobacteria bacterium | reverse complement strand
TCATGACCACTGTCGTCTTTGCTGATCTCGTTGGCAGTACCGGCATGTACGAGCGCATGGGCGACGACGCGGCATCGAAATTCGTGACACAACTCACGGGTGTGCTGCGCCAGCTGTTCCAGCAGCACCGTGGCCGGGTGGTCAAGCTGCTGGGAGACGGCCTGTTCGTGGTGTTCGCCAACGAGGGCGACGCCCTGGCCGCCTGCATCGGCATCCAGACCCGGCTGCTCGAGCGGCCGGTGCATCCCGGCGGCGCCGGCGCACCGGTGCAGATGCAGATGGGCGTCGAGTCGGGCGAAGTGGTGGAAATCGACGGCGACTGTTTCGGCGACACCGTGAACTGCGCGGCGCGGCTGGCCGACCTGGCCGGCGCCGCGCAGATCCTCACCACCCAGAACGTCTGGTTGTCGCTGCTGCCAAGCCAGAAGGCATCGCTGCGCAGCATGGGGCCGATGCACTTGCGCGGCCGTGCCGGGCCGACCCACGTGTACCGGGTCGAATGGCAGAGCGGGCGCGACGAAGACGCCACCATGGCCGGGCGTTCCATGTTCGCCGAGCCCAGGCAAATCGTGCTGGAGCTTGCGCTGGGCGACCAGACCGTGCGCCTGGACCCCGGGGGCGGCAAGATCATTCTGGGCCGCGCGTCGGACGCCGCGCTCACGATCAACGACCCACGCGTGTCGCGCCTGCATGCCACCGTGGAATGGCGCGGCGGGCAGTTCGTCCTGGCCGACGCGTCGAGTTACGGCACCTGGGTCTACCTTGGCAACCAGGCCGAAGCCGTCGTGCTGCGTCGCACCGAATGTGTGCTCGCTGGCAGCGGCCAGATCGTCCCCGGCTGCGAGCGCACCGACGACCGGGCGCCGCTGATTGCCTTTACCATCAAGACCTGACGCACCCGCGTCCCCAACCCCATACCTTCATGAGCCTTAAAAAGCTGGGCCGATACGATCTGATCCGGGTGGTCGGCAAAGGCGCAATGGGGCTGGTGTACGAAGGCCGCGATCCCAACCTGGACCGACGCGTCGCGATCAAGACCATCAAGGTCGAAAACCTGTCGGCCGAGGCGGAGGCGGAGTACGAGGTGCGCTTTCGCACCGAGGCCAGGTCGGCGGCGCGACTGCAGCACCCCAACATCGTCAGCGTCTACGATTCGGACCGCGATGGCGACATTGCCTTCCTGGTGATGGAATACATACAGGGGGAGGACCTCAAGCACTACCTGGACCAGGGCAAGCGCCACACGCTGAAGGAAACGCTGGGCATCATGACCGACCTGCTGTCGGCGCTCGACTACGCGCACCAGCAGAAGATCGTGCACCGCGACATCAAGCCCGCCAACCTGCTGGTCGAGGGCGGCGGCCGCGTCAAGCTGACCGATTTCGGCGTCGCACGCATCCAGGACTCGGGTGACGCCACGCGCACGCGGGGCTCGATGGTGGGCACGCTCAAATACATGTCGCCCGAGCAGGTGCAGGGCCAGAGCGTCGACTCCCGCGCCGACGTGTTCGCCGCCGGCATCGTGTTGTACCAGTTGCTGACCGGCCGGCGGCCCTTCGATGGCGAGAGCGACTTCGCCATCATCCACCAGATCGTCGGGCAGGACCCGGACCCGCCCACGACGCTGAATTCGAAGCTGCCGCGTGCGATTGACGCGGTGGTGGCCAAGGCACTTGCCAAGTCGCGCGACAAGCGCTTCGCGACCGCGCAGGAATTCGCCACCGCCCTCACGGCGGCCGCCGCGCAGGCGGCAGACCCGACCGTGGTTCCGCCCGACAGCACCTTCGGTCCCGGCATGACCGCCACCTGGACCGGCACCTTGCGCAAGGGCGAGGGACTGGTCGGAACCGGCACGAGCACCGGCACCGGCGGGTCCATCGTGACGCAGGAGGTGGAGCTGGTCTACTGGAAAGACGTCAAGAACTCGACCGAGGTCGAGGAACTGCAAGGCTTCATCGACAAGTTCCCGTCCGGCATTTATGCCGACCTGGCCCGGCGCCGCCTGAAAAGACTGCAGTTGCCGAGCGCCGACGACTCCATCGCCGACTCGGGCACACGCACGCAGTTGGCACACGGCTTGACCGGAGCGCTCGACAAGACCGAACTGATGCCGAAAAACACGCTGCCGGATGCGGGCGCCGCTCACCCGGACCGGGCCGAACAGGCATGGAAGGCGCTCGAGGCGGCGGCACCTGCGCCAAAGCCCCGGGAAGCGGTTTCCCAACCCGCGCCAGGCGCGGCGCCGGAACCCGACTCGGCCCGGGCGCGCGCGACGCGGGATGCCGGTCCGTCGACGCTGCCGCCCGCATCACCTGTGAACCAGGCCGCGGGCGAAGCGCGGTGGTCGGCCGCCGCCGTTGCGCCAGCCGCGTCCGCAGATGCACCAGGACCCGTGCCCGCAACCAGGCGCGGCATGTGGGCCGTCGCCGCCATCGCAGTGCTGGCGGGCGTCCTGCTGGCGTTCAAGTTGCTGTCTGGCGCCGACGCGCCGCCGGTGCAGTCCGCTACGCCGGCCGAACCCGGCCCGGCGGCTACCAACGCGGCCGCGGCGGTGGCTGAGAAAACAGACAAGGCCGCCGCCACGGGGCCGTCCACCGCTGCGCCACAAGCCGGCGCAACTGCCGTTGCAGCCTTGCCTGCATCGGCTGCCAGCGCGGTCCGCAAGGCCGCGACGGACAAGGACAAGTCCGCCAAACCGGCGCAGACCAATACGGCTGCCACGGCCCAGCTCCCGGAGCCGGCGCCGCTCGAGCGCGCCAAGCCGGCGCCGGCCCCCGCGGCCCCGGTTCCTGCTGCGCAGTCGCTGCCGGCGAACCGTCCGGCGGCACCGGCCGACCCCCGGCAGGCGTGCCAGGACCGCCAGTTCCTGGGTTACCAGATCTGCATGGCGGAGCAATGCGCCAAGCCGGTTTTTGCCAACACCGCCGAGTGTGTGCAGCGCCAGGCCATGGAACGCAAGCGGCTCGACGCCGCCGACCAGAACCGGCGCTAGCGCGGTGTGCAAAGTGCCAAGCGCAGCCGTGTGGCAAGTGGCCACACTGGCAGCTTCGTGCGGCGCGTGGCCACAGTGGGACCATCGTGTGGCAAGTGGCCACGGTGGCACCGTCGTGTGGCACGCGTCCACGGTGGGACCGGAGCCGGCCCGCAACCCGCGCCCGAGCGGCCCGAGGCGGCGCCACCGCGGGTAGGCCAAAATAGCTGCGAATGCCGGCCGCCAACGTTTTGGGTCGGCCGGGGACCGGGCGCGCAGTCGTGCCGCCGTTGGTCAGTCGCCCACGCACCAGGAGACGGAACATGCGCATCTTTGCTGCTTCGATTGGAACCGAAACCAACACCTTTGCCCCGATACCGACGGCGCTCGAGAGTTTCCATGAAGCGTTTTATGCCCCGCCGGGGCGACACCCGCCGGACCCGACGCTGTGCACCGCGCCGCTGTGGGTGGCGCGTCGGCGCGCCAGGGCCGAAGGCTGGACCCTGATCGAGGGGTCCTGTTCCTGGGCCGAGCCCGCGGGCGTGGTGGCGCGCGCCGCGTATGAGACCCTGCGCGACGAAGTGCTGGGGCAACTGCAGGCGGCGATGCCGGTCGACGGTGTGTTGCTCGGCCTGCACGGCGCCATGGTGGCCGACGGCTACGATGACTGCGAAGGCGACCTGATCGCCCGGGTGCGCACGATGGTTGGTCCAGCGGTGCCGATCGGCGTGGAGCTGGACCCGCATTGCCACATGACCGAGAAGCGCGTGCACAACGCCACCCTGATCATCTGCTTCAAGGAGTTCCCGCACACCGACTTCGTGGCCCGCGGCGAGGAGGTGGTGGAACTGACGCTGCAGGCCGTGCGCGGAACGATCAAACCCGTCATGTCCCTGTGCGACTGCCGC
>JANLQZ010000860.1:0-2751 GCA_031368125.1 Betaproteobacteria bacterium | reverse complement strand
GAGTCCGTGGTCGGCACTTTTTTCAGGATGGAATTGGGTGGCGAAAATATTATCGCGTGCAATTGCCGCAGTAAAGCGACCGCCGTAATCCGCCTCGCCCACGCTGTGGCGCGCAACAGACGGTCTGGCATAGAAACTGTGCACAAAATAGAAATAGCTGCCGTCGGGCACATCGCCCCACAACACGTGCGATTCACCGCCATGGGTGCTGCGATAGACCTGGTTCCAGCCCATTTGCGGCACCTTGAACCGGCTGCCGTCCGGCTGTGTTCGGCCAGCCAGTTCGAAGCGCACCACGTCGCCACCGAACAGCCCCAGCCCGGGCGTGCCTGCACCGCCATCCCCTTTTCGGCCTTCCTGGCTATGGTCCAGCATCATCTGCATGCCGACGCACACGCCAAACAGGGGTTTGCTGGCGGCTGCCTCCAGCACCGACTGCTGCAGGCCAGACGCATGCAACTCGCGCATGCAGTCCGGCATGGCGCCCTGTCCGGGCAGTACCACACGTTCGGCCGCACGCACCTGGTCGGGTTCGGAGGTGATGACCACCTGAAAAGGCCCGCCGGCCGCAGACGCTCGTACCGCCTGCGATACCGAGCGCAGGTTGCCCATGCCGTAGTCGACAACGGCGACCGTCCTGACGCCCGAGCCTCTCGTCATGTGCTGTTCCGTCCGCGCCGGTTGCGTGGGCAATGCATTCGCCTAGCAGTGGTTCAAAGTGTCCCCTTGGTCGATGGAATCGTTCCGATCGCCCGTGGGTCAATCTCGAGTGCGGCGCGCAGGGCCCGGGCAAATGCCTTGAACACCGTTTCCGCCTGGTGGTGGGCGTTCTCGCCACGCAGGTTGTCGATATGCAGGGTCACAAAGGCATGGTTCACGAAGCCCTGGAAAAATTCATGGGTGAGCTGGCTGTCGAAGGTCCCGATCATGCCGCTCTTGAACGGCACCTGCATGACCATCCCCGGGCGCCCGGAAAAGTCGATGACGACCCGGCTCAGCGCTTCGTCGAGCGGAACGTAGGCGTGTCCATAGCGCCGGATGCCTTTCTTGTCACCGATGGCCTTGTGCACTGCCTGCCCGAACGTGATGCCGACGTCTTCGACGGTGTGGTGGCCATCAATGTGCAGATCGCCTTGCGCGTCGATGTCCAGGTCGATCATGCCGTGGCGCGCGATCTGGTCCAGCATGTGGTCGAAGAAACCAATGCCTGTATGCAGTTTTGCCTGGCCGCTGCCGTCCAGATTGACACGCACAGTGATTCGGGTCTCGGCCGTGTTGCGCGTGACCTCGGCGATGCGCGGCGCCGCGGTAACCACTTCGGATGTATTCACAGGGATTCCTCCAACGCTGTCAGCATGGCATGGTTTTCTTCAACGGTTCCGACGGTAAGACGCAGGCAGTTCGCAAGCAGGGGATGCATGGCAGAGACGTTCTTGACCAGCACCCCACGCGCCTTGATGCGCTGGAATACGGCGTCCGCCAACGCCGGGCCGGATGCCGGCGCCGGCACGAGCCGCACCAGGATCATGTTCGCATCGCTTCTGAATGCGCGCACGCCCGCCATGGCGTCGAGCGACCGCAAGGTGGCGGTCCGTTGCGCCACGATCTCACGCGCCTGGGCCGCGAATACCGCGGCGTGTTCAAGCGCGAACAATGCGCATTCGGCGTTCAAAACACTCACGTTGTACGGCGGGCGCACCTTGTCGATTTGTGCGATCAACTCGGCTCGCCCCACCATGTAGCCAATCCGCACACCCGCGAGGCCGAACTTGCTCAACGTACGCAGCAACACGACGTGGTCGTAACCGCCGATGCGGTCCATGAAACTCCTGCCCGCAAAGGGCTGGTAAGCCTCATCCATGACCACCAGCCCGGGTGCGGCATCGATGATTCGCTCGATCACCGCGTCGTCCCACAGGTTCGCGGTGGGATTGTTCGGATAGGCCAGATAGATGATGGACGGCTGGTGCATGGCAATCGCTGCCAGCATGGCGGCCTCGTCCAGCTCGAACTCGGCGTCCAGCGGCACTCCCACAAAACGCAAACCCTGCAACTGGGCACTCAGGCCATACATCACAAAACCCGGCACCGGCGCGAGCACGCAGGCGCCTGGCACATCGCAGGCCATCGCCAGCATCGAAATCAGTTCATCGGAACCGTTGCCCAGCGTGATGCCGAAGCCCGACGGAGCCTGCGCATGCGCCGCCAGCGCGTGGCGCAGATCATTGATGCGGGCACCCGGATAACGGTTGAGTTCCAGTGCGCCCAGTCGCTGTCCCAGTTGCACCTGCAGCGACTGGGGCAGTCGATGCGGGTTTTCCATCGCGTCCATCTTGCACATGCCGGCCGAATCCTGGACCGCATAGGCGTGCATGGACCTGACGTCAGCACGAATGTGCGCGGCGATCAGGGCCGGCAGCGAAAGGCGGTGGCGTGTCATGTGGGGCGTGCCAAGGAGGAGAGTGAGCCGATGGCGAAGGGTGCTGCCTGCGTTCGCCGCTAGCAGGTATAGGCCGTGGCGAGTGCGTTCACCAGCACCAGTTGCACCGGCATGTCGGCCTCGTACAGGCCGGCATTGCGCTTGAGTTCAGCGTCGAACAGCGGCTTGGCCATGCGGGGCTCGAGCCGGCGACCGTTCAGGCAAAACAACGCCTTGGCACCCGCACGCACGGTTTGGGCATTGGCCTCCAGGGCACCTTCCATGGCGCCGACCAGGTAATACTGGACATAGACCACACCGTTTTCCTTGTC
>JANLQZ010000844.1:0-1723 GCA_031368125.1 Betaproteobacteria bacterium | reverse complement strand
GCCAGCTCGGCGGCGCCGACCAGGCGCTCGGTCTCGGTGGTGGCCGGCACCGCCAGGATCACCCAGTCGAATTCACCCAGGCGCGCGCGCCACTGCGCCGGGCCGAGCGCGTGGCCGGCCGGTTCGGGCGTGCGGCGGACCACCGTGACCTCGACCCGGAACGCCCGCAGGCGTTCCTCCACCAGCTTGCCGATGGCGCCGTAACCGAGCAGCAGCGCCTTGCTGCCGAACAGTTCGACCTTGCCGGGCGAATCCTTGAGCCATTCGCGGCGCTCCTGCGCGCGCACCACCTCGCGGTAACCCTTGGCGATGGTGAGCATGCCCATCACCACGTACTCGGCGATCGTGACCGCGTTGATGCCGGCGCCGTTGGTGACCACCACCTTGCGCTGCTGCAGCTGCTCCAGCGGCAGACCGTCGATGCCGGCAAAGATCGAGTTGAGCCATTTCAGAGCGCTGGCCTGGCCGATGGCGGCGGCCATGTCCGACTTGTTGTACATGTCGAACCAGCCGATCTCCGCGCCCGGAGCCAGCGCCTCTTCCTTGGTGGCGAACCAGCGCGGCTCCAGCCACTCCGGCAGTTGGCCCTCGACATGCGGGCGGATGATGGCGGGCAATGTGGCGCGGGTCAGGTCGGGCATGTGATCGCTCTGCGCACGCTCAGGCGGCCGGCACCCAGTTGCCGTGGAATCCCGGCGGCACGCGGTGCGGAATGGTGATGGCGGCCTGCGGCTCGCCGCTGAAATCCTGCGCGTCGAGGATCACGAGTTGCGTGCGCTGCCGGGCGATGTCGATCACATAACCCATCAGCCAACCCTCGTCTTCGGCCGCGCCCGCATGCCGCGGCACAAAAACGAACTCGCCCGGGTAGCGGTGTTCGCCAAACTCGTGCACCAACCGCGCGCCGGTCTGCAGGTCGTGCCGGATCAGGTGGCTCCTGGAGCCGAAGGCCGAGCCCTCGTCGGCCAGCGGCATGGTGTAGGCATAACGGTAGGGCTGGCCCAGCAGGCGTTCGTCGCAACGCGGGAACTCCTGCGGCTGTGCGTCGATGACCTTGCGCTCGACACGTCGCGCCGCGGGGTCGATGGTCCAGCGTTCGAACGCGGCGTGTTTGGAGTCGGGTCCCTGGGTGCTGTGCGCGAACATGGTCTCGTGCGCCGCCACGTCGACGATCACCTTGCCGTCTTCGGTCTCGAAGGCGTTGCAGGGATGGAATACATAACAGGGGTCGACCTCGCACCAGACCGTGTCGCTGCCCTTGCCTTCGCGCGGCAGCAGGCCGACGCGGGCGCGGTGCTCCGGATTCCAGGCATAAGGAAAGGGATGGCCGGCCAGCAGCGTCTTCATCGAAAAGGTCACGGGCAGGTCGAACACCAGCACGTAGTTTTTCGTGATCATGCAGTCGTGGATGCTCGGGCCGTGCTTGACCGCGATCGGCTCTTCGCGCCGCACCCGCCCGTCCCGGCCGACCACCACGTGGCGGATCGCTTCGAGGTCCGGGCCGTTGTAACAGATGGCGTGCATTTCGCCCGTCTGCGGGTCCAGGCACGGGTGCGCGCTGAAGGAGCCGTGCAGCGTGCCTTCGAACGGGTTGTGGGCCACGGTCCCCAACTCGCCGTCGAGTTCCACCGGAAAACCACCCGCCTCGACCAGCGCCCAGATCTTTCCGGCGTGCCCCAGCACATTGGTGTTGACGGTATCGCTGCGCTCGTTGCGCGGCCCG
>JANLQZ010000842.1:0-5609 GCA_031368125.1 Betaproteobacteria bacterium | reverse complement strand
CCGGCAATGACAGTGGCCAAGCCAGCAGTACGAGGGCGAGGCGCACGGATATGGGTTGGGCGTCGCGGCGCCACGCGTGCCGGTATCGGCTGGCCATTGACCGCTTCGGCTCGCTGATCGCCTGCATCGGCTGGCCGATTGCCGGCGGCAACTGGAAAATTGCCGGCCTCGGTCAAAGCCGTGGCGGACCGGCGTCGTTGAGCGCTTCTCCGTAGACCATGCGCGCCACCTGTGCTTCGGCCGCCGCCGTCTCGCACCGGCGGCAGGGGCGGGAGGTGGAGTACAGGACGCTTCCCGCCAGGCTCGTGCGACCCAGGCGCCGTTGTGCATCGCGAATCGCCATGCGTTCGGCATGTGCGTCCGGATCACCGAGTTTGACCACCTGGCTCGGACCCTCGCCGATGATCCCGGAGCCGGCCACCAGTACCGCGCCGTAAGGCTGGTCACCCCAGGACTCGGCCAGTCGCTGCATCGCCTGCGCGGCCCTGAACCAGCGCCGCCGGCCGTCGACGGGCTGCACCAGCTGTTCTGCGGCGACAGACCAGCGCGCGGCCAAGCCCAGCGCCGCGCCCAGCACAATGCGCAACACCGACCGGCGCCGGCCGGCGCCATCGGCCGCGCGCCGTAGCGTTGCACCGGTCACGGCGGCGGCACTGCCCTCGCGCGTGTCGTACATGAATGGATCTCCTGCATTGCGCCCGAGTTCCGATGATCGGCACAGGTGCCGGTCGGGCGCAACACCATCGGCGCCCGGCTCAGCCGCCTTCGAAAAAGCGGCACGAGGCTTGCGCCTCATGCCGCGTGGTCGAACAACGCCCGGTTCGACCTGTCCCGCTCAGTTGCCGGCTTCGTCGTCGGACTCGCCGTCATCGTGTCCGCACGCGCCGCCGATGCCCGCATAGAACTGCTCGTAAATTGCATGGTTGCTGTCGAAGCGCATGAACACCGGGGCGCGGTCCCGCATTTGGCTGAAGCTGATCGGGTTGACGTTGCGCAGGTCCCGCGCCTTCGTCTGGCCAGTCGCCAGGCCGATGGTTCCGAGGATGCCGGGCGAAAACGATGCACCCGTGGCTGCGAGTTCACCAACGATGATTTCGATCTTCCCGCTGGTGTAGACCGCCACTTGCAGGGTATTGGGCGCCGTCGTGCCCGCTGAGGGCACACCCTTGTAGGTCACGATGACGCGGCCGTTTGCCGCATCGTGATCACCGAACACTCCGAGGCCCGTCGGCGGGCCGCCCGCCGGGTCGTTGACGCTGGCAAGGTTCTTCATCAGCGCAGCGATCGTGAAGCGGTTGCTCAGCAACAGCTGGCCGCGCGAATACCAGGGCGAGCCGTTGTCGTCGATGCCGCCGATACCGGACGCCGTCCTGGCCGTGATGGCGCCGTCCTCATTGACGATCAGCGTACTGATGTTCCCTGGAAGGCCCGGTACCGGAAATGAAAAGCCCGGATAACTCAGGTAGATGCTCGCGTCTCTGCCCGCCCTGAGCTTCGTCGCCCCTTGGTCGTAAAGCGCCGCACCGGAATTCACGCTGACGACATAACCCTCGCTGCCCTGAGGAACATAGGTGATCTTGTCGCCTGCCCGCAGGTCGATCGGGTGGGCCTCGACTTTCTGGCAGTTCCTGACCACGTCGACCAACGGATTGGTGCGTCGATTGGCGGCGGAATCGGCCAGGTAACGCGAGTACCGGTTTTCCTTCTTCAGCGTCTTGTTGAAAAACGACACCGCATACCAGTTCGTCAGCCGGGTTGTTTCGGCGAGGGAAAGTTCCGGCTTGAGCGGCATCAGGCCCTGCAGTTCGTTCTTTACCGCCAGGATCCCCGGATTGCCGAACACGGCGGATTTCAACTGGTTGTCGCTGATGCCGTCAAAAACCGAAGCGTCGCAATATTCGTAGACACCCGACTGGCGCGCGCCGGTGTAGGTGAAATAGAAGGTGGCGTCGAAAATGAAGTCGGCAATGTCCGAGGGCTGCAGTACCCGCGTCGGATACGCAAACGCCAGCGGATAGGCGTCCGGCTTGAGGACGAGCATGGAATTGCGGAAATCCTGGCACCAGCTGGACTGGTAACCCAGGGTATGGTGGCTGTGTCCGGCCACGTCCACCAGGTACTTCAGGCGGCTGCCCGTGAACTGGTTGAAGTTTTCGTACGCGATACCCATGTCGTTGCCGAAGAACAGCAGCGGCACCTTGGCATTCGCATAATCCGCCGAATTCAGCAGCAGGCCGTAGTTGGTGCCGGCCCCCATGAAAGCCGCCTTGACCCGGCTGTCGGGCGCAAGCCCGGCCGAGCCGATGCCCGCGACGGTGGCCAGGCTGGTTTGCCCGCCCAGCGAATAACCGAGCACGCCGATCTTGTCGGCATCGATGCGCTTGGAGAACGCAATGCCCGTGCGCTGGTCCACCGTGCCCTGCAGCACCGCGTCGATCACGAAGCGCACATCCTTGGAGCGTTGGGCGATCAGGTCGGTGGTGCCCAGGCGTGGATTGGGCCCGATGGAGAGGGCCGGGACAAAGCGCCTGATGAAGTCCGCCTGGTACCAGGCATCGTCGTTTCCGGTGTGTTCTATCGACGCGACGATGTAGCCATGGCTGGCCAGGGTCTCGAGTGTGTCGGGCATGTTCTTTGCCGACGCGACCAGATTTCCATGCGAGGCGATCAGCAGCGGGAATTCGGCCTTGGCAAGGGGCGCGTTGTCGGTGACCGGATTCAGCGACAGGCTGCCGAGGGCCGTCAGCGCGGGCAGGTCCGGCAGCCCCGGGTACACCGTGCCACCGGGATTCTGGTTGTAGAGCGGGTTGTTCCATGAGTACCGGATGTGCTGGGTCGTCTGGACCGTGGTCGGATACCAGATGTCCAGGTGCAGGAACCGGCCCGACGAGGTGGCAGGCGACGAGCCGTCCAGGTTGCGTGCGGGGTCGGTGATCACCACGGTGGTGTGCCCGATGCCGTATCGGCCGGCCTGCTCGGGTGGATAGAACTTGTCCTCCTTGTCCTTGGCGAACGCCGCAGTCGTCCCTATCAGCGAGGCCCCGAGCAGCAATGCGCCCGCGACCGACCATAGTCTGCTACCAACTTTCCCGACTTGCATGATTGCTCTCCTGGAATGAAAAAAGTCATTGTGCGCTGGACGTTCCCCGATACCCCGGCCATTCTTTCGATCCGGGTCATCGGGTCAGCTATTCAAGCACCGGCGCATGGTACTTGCCTGTGCTTCTTGTGACAACCGCTGGTTGTGGGCAGTGTCGGCGGCTGCCCTGTCCGCGCGGCGCACTCGGACCGCGCCGTGGTGCCGGCCGGTGGCCGACCCGGGAAGAGTCGTTCGCATGCTGCTTGTGCGGCCGTTTCCGACGCCAGGGCCCACGGTAATATCGGCCATGCCCGCCACGCCCCCCGCGCCCACGAAAGCTCCGTCCGACGCGCCCAGCGGCCTGCCGCTGGACGGGCAGGGCATCCTGGAACTGGCGGCGCGCTCGATGTTCCACCTGTTCTCCAGCATCAGCCAGGGCATGTTTCTGGTGGACCGGACCGGCCGCATCGTGTGGGTCAACGAGGGTTACCAGCGTTTCCTGCCGGCGCTCGGGTTTTCGTCGGTGGACCAGTTTGTCGGGCACATGGTGGAAGAGGTGATTCCGAACACGCAGATGCGCCGCGTGCTGGAGACCGGCGAAGCGTACCTGATCGACCTGCTGACCAACCGCGCCGGGACCTTCGTGGTGAGCCGCATCCCGTTGCGTGACGAGTCCGAAGCGGTGATTGGCGCCATCGGCATCGTCTTGTTCGACCATCCAGAGACCACGCTGGCGCCGCTGATCAGCAAGTTCGCGCTGATGCAGCGCGACCTCGACGACGCGCGGCGCGAGCTGGCCACGCAGCGGCTGAGCCTCACCAGCACCAGGGGTGCCGGGGCGCGTCCGTCCAAATACACTTTCGCCAGTTTCATCGGTACCAGCCCGGCCGCGGTAGAAGTCAAGCGGCAGGCGCGCCGTGCCGCGCAGTCCGCCAGCCCGGTGCTGCTGCTGGGGGAAACCGGTACCGGCAAGGAATTGCTGGCGCATGCCATTCACGCAGCTTCTGCGCGCGCTGCCGGCCCACTGGTCAGCGTGAACATCGCCGCGGTGCCCGACACATTGCTGGAGGCCGAGTTCTTCGGTGTCGCTCCCGGTGCCTACACCGGTGCCGAACGCAAGGGGCGTGACGGCAAGTTCAAGCTGGCCGACGGCGGCACATTGTTCCTGGACGAGATCGGCGACATGCCGCTTGGCTTGCAGGCCAAGTTGTTGCGCGCGTTGCAGGAAGGCGAGATCGAGCCGCTGGGTTCCAACAAGCTCGTGCCCTTCGATGCGCGCCTGATCGCCGCGACTTCGCGCGACCTCACTGCAAGGATGCGCGAGGGCAAGTTCCGCGAGGACCTGTATTACCGCCTCAATGTGTTGCCGATCCGCGTGCCGCCACTGCGCGAGCGCCGCAGCGACATACCCGCGCTGGTCGAGGCATTGGTCGACGATGTGGCGCTGCGCAACGGCGCGGCATTGCCCGAACTCACGCCGGGCGCGCTGGACCTGTTGTGCGCGCAGAACTGGCGCGGCAACATCCGCGAGTTGCGCAACGTGCTGGAGCAGACCGCGATGCGCAGCGACGCGCGAAGCATCGATGCGTCGGCGCTGGAGCAGGTGCTGCGCGAGGCGGGCATTGAGCGCATTGCACCAGCACCGGCGGCAGCGGCAGCGGACATCGACATGCGCCCGGAACAACGCGCCGACCACTTGTTGCGCCCACTGTCGGTCCAGGTGGCCGAACTGGAACGGGCAGCGATAGGCGCTGCGTTGGCCGCCACCGCAGGCAACAAGTTAGCGGCAGCCAGGATGCTGGGAATCGCGCGCGCAACCTTGTACGGGCGATTGGGTGAAAGTGTCCAAAAATAGACCATATGTCTATATTTCAGTCGTTCAATATGACTGAAATATAGACATTCTTTGGCGGCGTGGTGGAAATACCCATAAAAATCAAACACTTGAACATGGGCACGGGTTGTGCAATACGTAGACTGACTCGTTCATAAATTAGGAGACATCCATGTACCGTCGCACCCTGGTCGCGCTGGCCGTTTTGGCCGCGGCCGCCTTTGGCACGTCTGGTGCCTTCGCCCAGGCCAAGGAAGTCAAGATCGCCATCATCGCCAGCAAGGCCGGCCCGCTCGAAGCCTATGCGAAGCAGACCATCGTCGGTTTCTACATGGGGCTGGACTATGCCACCGGCGGCACCATGACCGTTGCCGGCAAGAAACTGGTCGTGATCGAGAAGGATGACCAGGGCAAGCCCGATGTGGGCAAGGCGCTGCTGGCAGCGGCTTATGGCGACGACAAGGTCGACATTGCGGTGGGTCCCACCGCCAGCCCGGTGGCGCTGGCGATGCTGCCGGTGGCCGAGGAGTACAAGAAGATCCTGCTGGTGGAGCCGGCCGTCGCCGACAGCATCACCGGTGACAAGTGGAACCGCTACATCTTCCGCACCGGCCGCAACAGCAGCCAGGACGCCGCTTCCAACGCGGTCGCGCTGGACGTGGAAGGCAACGTGATCGCGACGCTGGCCAACGACAC
>JANLQZ010000824.1:0-4305 GCA_031368125.1 Betaproteobacteria bacterium | reverse complement strand
GGGGTTCGAGCCAACCACGTTCTGGCCGTTCAGCGCCGAGATTGGCACCGTGGCGGTAACCGTGATGCCGGCCGCGTTGGCAAACAGCTTCAAGGCGCGGCTGATGTTGGCAAAGGCCAGGTTCGGATCCCGCACCGCATCGAGCTTGTTGACGGCGAATACGATCGACGGCACGCGCAGCAGTTGGAGCAGCAGCGCATGGCGACGGGTCTGTGGCAGCAGGTCGTGTGCCGAAGAGAGGGCCGGGTCGCCGTGCCACGGCAGTTTGGTGGCATCGACCAGCACCACGGCGGCGTCGGCGCTGCTGGCTGCGGTCACCATGTTGCGGGTGTACTGCTCGTGGCCGGGGGCGTCGCCGATGATGAACTTGCGTCTGGCGGTCGAGAAGTACCGGTAGGCCACGTCGATCGTGATGCCCTGTTCGCGCTCCGCGCTCAGGCCATCGGTAAACAGGGCCAGGTCCACGGCGCCACTCTTGGAGACATTGGCGAGCTGGTCCTGCAGCACGCTGCGGCTGTCCAGCAGCAGGCGCCCGATCAGCGTGCTCTTGCCGTCGTCGACCGAGCCGCAGGTGATGAAGCGCAGGGCGGGACCGAGATCCAGATCGGACCGATCCGAGGGCGGGTTGTCCTGAGTCTGCCGAATGGGCGGCTCGGTGGTGAGGACTTCGACAAGCTCAGTCCGAACGGAGATGGGCCCGGTCTGAACGGAAGTGGCCGCGGGTCGCGTGGTCGTGGTGGCTTCCATCAGAAATAACCTTCTTTTTTGCGTTTCTCCATCGAGGCCTCGGAGGTCTTGTCGTCCATCCGGGTTGCGCCACGCTCGCTCACGTCGGCGGCCAGCGTCTCGATCACGATTTCGGCGGCACCGGTGGCCAGGCTCGGCACCGGGCAGGTGCAGGTGATGTCGCCGACGGTGCGGAATCGCACGTCGCGCAGGGCCACGGTTTCTCCGTCGCGCGCCGGCGTGAGTGGGGTCACGGGCACCAGCAACCCCTTGCGCTCGACCACCGCGCGCTGGTGCGAGTAATACAGCGAGGGCAGGGCGATGTGCTCGCGCTCGATGTACTGCCAGACGTCGAGTTCGGTCCAGTTGGAGATCGGGAACACGCGGAAGTGTTCGCCCGGCTGCAGGCGCGTGTTGAACAGCGTCCACAACTCGGGCCGCTGGGCTTTGGGCTGCCACTGGCCGAAGCTGTCGCGGTGCGAAAAGATGCGTTCCTTGGCGCGCGCCTTTTCCTCGTCGCGGCGGGCGCCACCGATCAATGCGTCGAAGCGGAACTCGTCGATCGCCTCGAGCAGGGTCACCGACTGGTGCACGTTGCGCGATTCACCCGGATGGGCCAGGCGTACCGTGCCGCGGGCCATCGAGTCCTCGACATGGCGAACGATCAGCCGGGCCTGCAACTCCTCGGCGCGCCGGTCGCGAAAGTCCGTCACTTCGGTAAAGTTGTGGCCGGTATCGATCATCAGCAGCGGGTACGGAATACGCCCCGCGCCGAAGGCCTTTTCGGCGCACTTGAGCAGCACCAGCGAGTCCTTGCCGCCTGAAAACAGCAGAGCAGGGCGCTCGAACACGGCCGCCACCTCGCGCAGAATGAAGATGGTTTCTTCTTCCAGCGCGTCCAGGTGGTGGTTGCTCAGCTCTCGCAAGAGCGCGGGTTCGGTGCGGGCATTCATGACGTGTGTTCCTCCAATACAGTTGTTTTTGTGACGTGCAGGCCGCATTCCTTGGCCGTGTCGTCTTCCCACCACCAGCGCCCGGCGCGGAAGTCCTCGCCCTGGCTGATCGCGCGTGTGCACGGCGCGCAGCCGATGCTGGGATAAAACTGGTCGTGCAAGGGGTTGTAGGCCACCTGGTGCAGGGCGATGTAATGCCACACGTCGCCCCAGGTCCAGTCGGCCAGCGGGTTCACCTTGACGCGGCGTGGATCCGAGTAGTCCTGCAGCGGCACTTCCGCGCGCGCCCCCGACTGTTCGCGCCGCAGGCCGGTGATCCAGGCCTTTTTTCCGGCCAGCGCATGTTCCAGCGGCACCATCTTGCGGATGTCGCAGCAGGCCTTGCGCAGTGCCACGCTTTTGTACATGGCGTCGGCGCCCTCACGGGCCACGAACTGCACCACCGCCTGGGCCTGTGGCCGATAGACCTCGACCGGTGCGCGCGAGCTGGCCTTGAGCTGGTCCAGCAATTGCAGGGTTTCGCGGTGCAGCAAACCGGTTTGCAGCACGAAAATGCTCACGTCCAGCCGCAGCGTGTTGATCATGTGGCTCAGCACCATGTCTTCGGCGCCCAGGCTCGAAGCCTGGGTCACGGCGGCGGTATCGTCGCCCGCCGTGCGTGGATATTCGGCCACCACTTGCAGCAGCAGCGCCTGGGTCTGCGCCAGCTTCGCATCGAAGCCGGCGCTGGGCCGCGCGTTCAGGTCGATCGCGCTGACTGGGGCACCTTCGCTCTGCGAGCTGCGGTGCGAGCTTGCTTGGGGGCGGCCCGGCGCGGCGCTCATGCTGTGCCCCGCGCAAACAGGGGCGCCTTTGCCACCGCGTCGCCCTGGTAGAAGGCGTGGTATCGGTCGAACTGCCTTTGCACGGTGCCCAGGTCCTGGTCGGCGCGCAGCACCGCGCTGTCGAAGCCGCTGCGCTGCATCTGCATCAGCTGGTCGACCAGTACGTCGCCGGTGGCCCGGATTTCGCCGCGAAAACCCAGCCGGCGACGCAACAGGAATGCCTGGCTGAACGCGCGCCCGTCACTGAACTTCGGGAAGTGGAGGTCGATGCGCTCGACGCCGTCCAGCGCCAGCGAACGCGGGTCCGCGTCGTTGGCAAGGCCGATCGCATTCCCGGCATCGGGTGCGTCGGAATGCGCGTTCGCGGGAATCAGCCGGATGGTGGTGTTCATGATCAGACCGCCTCTGTTTCGCGTTGATGGACTGTCCTGCCCGTGCTGACCCGGGCGCCGTTGGCCGCGATCTTGAACGGGTCGATGCCGACGCGGCGCAAGGTGTCGATGAAGGTTTCGCTGCGCGTGCCCACGCTGCTCCGATAGACGCGGTAGGTGTCGAGCAGCGCCTCGATCACATCGGGAACTTCGGCCGCCGCGAACGACGGCCCCACCACCTTGCCTGGCACCGGCGCGCCGCTGAGCGTGGACCCGTCGGAGCCGCCGAGCGTCACCTGGTACCACTCCTGGCCGTCCTTGTCGACGCCCAGGATGCCGATGTGGCCGCTGTGGTGGTGCCCACAGGAGTTGATGCAGCCGCTGATGTGCAGGTCGATCTCGCCCAGGTCGTGCAGTTCATCCATGTCCTGGTAGCGTTGCGTGATCGCCTCGGAGATGGGCAACGAGCGTGCGTTGGCCAGTGCGCAGAAGTCGCCGCCGGGGCAGGCGATCATGTCGGTCAGCAGGCGGATGTTCGAGCGCGCCCAGCCGGCCTGGCGTGCGGCCTGCCACAACGCCGGCAGCTGTTCGGCGCGCACCCACGGCAGCACCAGGTTCTGGTCGTGGGTCACACGCACTTCGCCGGCGCTGAAGCGCTCGGCCAGGTCGGCGGCCACGTCGAGCTGCGCCGCGGTAGCGTCGCCGGGCGCATACCCGAGGCGTTTGAACGACAGCGTGACGGCGCGCAGGGCTGGGTCTTTGTGCGCGGCCACGTTTTGCTTCAGCCAGCGGCCAAACTCGATCTGCTCGCGCTCCGGCAGCAGCGCAATGTCGGGCCCCTGGTGCAGGTCGGCTGCACTGGGCGACGCCAGCAAGGGCGGCACGAACGACGCCGAAACGCGTTCCAGTTCCGCCTGCGTAATGGTGTGCGGGGCGCCGTCGACCTCGACGATTTCACGGTATTCGGCTTCCACTTCCTGCGTGAAACGCGCGCCCTCGGCCTTGACCAGGATCTTGATGCGCGCCTTGTACAGGTTGTCGCGCCGGCCCCAGCGGTTGTACACCCGCAGCACGGCTTCGAGGTAGTTGAGTACCTGGTTCCAGGGAAGGAAGGCGCGAATGGTGCTGGCGATGACGGGTGTGCGGCCCATGCCGCCGCCGACCAGCACCTTGAAGCCGAGTTCGCCGTCGTTGTTGCGCGCCAGATGCAGGCCGACGTCGTGCCAGTAGGTGGCGGCCCGGTCTTCCAGCGCCCCGGTCACGGCGATCTTGAACTTGCGTGGCAGGAAGGCGAATTCGGGATGCAGGGTGCTCCACTGGCGCAGGATTTCGCAAAAGGGACGCGGGTCGGCGATCTCGTCCACCGCAACGCCGGCCAGCTCGTCGCTGGTGATGTTGCGGATGCAGTTTCCGCTGGTCTGGATGCCATGC
>JANLQZ010000812.1:0-2376 GCA_031368125.1 Betaproteobacteria bacterium | reverse complement strand
GGCGCAGCCTCGGGCGCGGCGGCCGCAACAACCGCCAACGGCAATCGCTCGCGCCGGTCGGCCGGGCGCGGCGACGGCTTTGAATGGCCGACCTGGATCCTCGTCTTCGCCATTTATGGCGCCTGGGTGGCGCTGGTCACCTACTACCGGTGGCTGCCGGCCTGGTTGGCCAATGGCGCGCTGGTGGTCGTGAGCGCCTGGTTCATGAGCCTGCAACACGAGTTGCTGCACGGCCACCCCACTCGCAGCAAGGCGTTCAACCGCCTGCTCGGCCTGTTTCCGATGAGCGCCTGGTATCCCTACGACATCTATCGCGACAGCCACCTGGCCCACCACCGCGACGAGTTGCTGACCACACCCGGTGTCGACCCCGAATGCAACTACCTGCAGCCGCAGCTCTACGCGCGGTTGTGGCGGCTGCACCGCGCCATCCGGTGGTCGCTGCGAACCGCCGCCGGTCGGTTGCTGCTCGGCCCCGCCGTGACCATTCCCGAGGTGTGGGCGGACATCGTGACCGGCCCGCGCCAACGCGGCATGGCGAGTGTGCGCACCTGGTCCGTGCACCTGGTATTGCTGGCAGCGATGTTGTGGTGGGTCCAGGCGCAGGCCGGGATCTCCCCGCTGCATTACCTGCTCGGAATCGCCTACCCGGCGTTCAGCCTGGCGATGCTGCGCTCCTTTTATGAGCACCGCCCGGCCGCGAACCCGGCGCACCGCATCGTGATCAACGACGCCGCGTTGCCGTGGCGCCTGCTGTACCTGAACAACAACTACCACGCGGTGCACCACGACCATCCGTCGCTGGCGTGGTACCGCATACCGGCGGTCTACCGGGCCGACCGCGCCGGCTTCCTGCGGCGCAACGACGGCTTCTACCTGCCCGGCTACGGCCACGTGTTGCTCCGCTATGCCTTCAAGCCGGTGGACTCCCCGGTGCATCCGGGTTTCGAAGCGGCACCCACCTATGTCTGATCCAGGCACTGCGCTGCTGGGCGCGGCGTTGCCGATGTACGACGGCAACCCGCCCCAGGTGGAGGCACTCTGGCGCGCGCTGGCGGCCCGGCTGGTGGCTGCCGCTGTGCCGGGGGTACCGCCCGGCCTCACCTGGCCGGCGGATTGCCTCGCCTTGTGGCTGGCCCCGGGCCTGCTGCTCAGCCAAACCTGCGGTTACCCGCTGGTGACGCTGCTGGCAGGCAAGGTGCGGGTCGTGGGCGCCTTCCATTACGCTGCAGCGGGCTGCAGCGGCGTTCTCAACCGCAGCCAGCTGGTGGTGCGCACGGACGACCCCGCCGCCACCCTGGCCGGCCTGCGCGGCAGAACGGTGGCGTACAACGGCACCGAATCGCAATCGGGTTACAACAGCCTGCGCGCCATGGTAGCGCCGCTGGCGGTCGATGGCAGCTTCTTCGGTGGCCGGCTGGCCACCGGCGCCCACCACCGGTCGGTGGCGGCGGTGCGTGACGGGCTGGCCGATATCGCCTCGATCGACTGTGTCAGCCTGGCCAGTTTGGCCAGGTACCAACCGGAGCTGACACGGCACGTTCGTGTGCTCGACCAGAGCCATCCCTACCCCGGCCTGCCGCTGATCACGTCCACCGCGACCAGTGATGCCACACTGGCGACACTGCGTGCCGCACTGCAACGGCTGGTGCTGGACCCGGCGCTGGCACAGGTGCGCGAAGACCTGTTCATCACCGGCTTCGAGGCGCTGGATTACCCGGCCTACCAGGTCTGCCTCGACATGCGCGACCAGGCCCTGGCGCTCGGCTGCGACACGCTGTAGGCCCCGGGCACCACAGCGCAGCGCGCCCCGCGCCCACGTGGCAACCGCCGCACCGCCCCCGCCCGTCGACAGTCCGGCCTGGGCCAGCACCTGGTCACCGGCCAGGCTCGAATCGCAGCGCCATGCCCTGTACCTGGCGCGCCTGGAGCACCTGCGCCGCGTGATGCGGCAGACCGGCGTGCCGGCCCTGCTGGTGATGGATGCCAACCATATCTTCTATGCCACCGGCGCGCGCAACATGCAGATCTTCGCCCTGCGTTCGCCCTCGCGTTGCCTGCTGGTGTTCGAGTCCGGGCCGTGCATCCTGTACGAATACGCCGGTTGCGCGCACCTGGCGGCCGATCTGCCGACCGTGACCCACACCCGCACGGCGATCGGCACCGGTTTTCTCGGCTCCGGCGGTGCGGTGGCACAGGCCAGCACACGCTTTGCCGCCGACATCGCGGACACGCTGCGCGCCGTCGACCCGGCCATCGACAACATCGGCATCGACCGTTTTCCCCTGGCAGCCGTGGACGCCCTGCGTCGACAGGGTTTTCACCTGCGCGATGCCGACGAAGCACTGGTGCGAGCACGCGCCGTCAAATTGCCGA
>JANLQZ010000269.1:0-3335 GCA_031368125.1 Betaproteobacteria bacterium | reverse complement strand
TGGAGGGGCTCGGTGAGAAGCTGGTCGACCAGCTGGTCGACAGCCAGGCCATTCGCACGCTGCCCGACTTGTACCGGCTGGACCTGCCGGCGCTCGCCACGCTGGAGCGCATGGCGGAGAAATCGGCGCAGAACATCGTCGATGCGCTTGAGAAATCGAAAGACACGACATTGCCCCGGTTTCTGTTTGGCCTCGGCATCCGGCACGTCGGCGAAGCCACGGCCAAGGAATTGGCGCGCCACTTCGGCGGCCTCGACGCGATCATGGATGCGAGCGTGGAGCAGTTGCTGGAGGTCGGCGACGTCGGACCGATCGTCGCGCAGAGCCTGCGCACGTTCTTCGACCAGCCGCACAACCGCGAAGTGGTGCAGCAGCTGCGCACCTGCGGCATCCACTGGGAGGAGGGCGCGCCGGCGGAGGTCGTGCCCAGACCGCTGGCGGGAAAGACCTTCGTGATCACCGGCACGCTGCCGACCATGGGCCGCGACGAAGCGCGTGAGCTGATCGAGGCCGCCGGAGGCAAGGTGGTCGGGTCGGTCAGCAAGAAGACCGGTTACGTCGTGGCCGGCGCCGAAGCCGGCAGCAAGCTGGACCGCGCGCGCGAACTCGGCGTTGCGGTGATCGACGAGACTGGATTGAAACAAATGCTGCATGCCGACTTCGGCGCCTCGCCTGCGTCGAGCAGCTAGACTGTCACCATGGATCGCCAAGCCACGCTCAGCCTTTTGGCGCAGCACAAACCCAATTTGGCCTCCCGGTATGGTGTGGTCAAGCTCGCGCTGTTCGGTTCGACGGCGCGAGATGGCGCAACCGCAGCAAGTGATGTCGACGTGCTGGTGGGATTTGACGGACCTGCAACTTCCGAGCGCTACTTTGGCGTTCAGTTCTACCTGGAAGATCTGCTGGGTCGGCCGGTTGATCTGGTGACGGACAAGGCCCTTCGCGCGGAGCTTCGATCATTTGTCGAACGCGAGGCGGTGCATGTCTGAAGCCACGGCATTGCGCGAGTGGCGCTTTTATCTGGACGACATGATCGGTTTTTGTGAACGGGTCGAGTCGTTCACACGCGGCGTTGACCAGGTGGCGTTTGTCGGCGATGCGATGCGCTACGACGCCACCGTTCGCAACCTTGAACTGCTCGGTGAGGCCGCAACCCACATACCTGAGCAGCTACGTTTGTCGACGCCATCCATACCTTGGCGGATGGTCATCGCGACCCGCAACCGACTCATCCATGGCTATTTGGGCATCGACAACGACACACTCTGGAGCATCATTGAAACCGATATTGCGCCACTGCTTGCCAGTCTTCGGCAGTTGAAGGCACAGTCGCCGCCATGACCATTCGTGAAATTCTCAAGATGGGCGACCCTCGCCTGCTGCGCATCGCACAACCGGTGACGCAGTTCGACAGCGACGCGCTGCACCTGCTGGTGTCGGACATGCTGGACACCATGCTGGCGGCCAACGGCGCGGGGCTGGCGGCGCCGCAGATCGGGGTCGACCTGCAGCTGGTGATCTTCGGCAGCGCCCAGCCCAACCCGCGTTACCCGCAGGCGCCGCTGGTGCCGCGCACCGTGCTGGTCAATCCGGTGCTCACTCCCTTGCCGGGCGCCGATGGTGTGCTGCTCGAGGAAGACGACTGGGAAGGTTGCCTGTCGGTGCCGGGCCTGCGCGCCGTCGTGCCGCGTTTCGCGCGCATCCGGTACACCGGCTTGGACCAGTATGGCGACGGCATCGACCGAACCGTGGAGGGCTTCCACGCCCGCGTGGTGCAGCATGAATGCGACCACCTGATCGGCACGTTGTACCCGATGCGGGTGCGCGACTTCAGCCGCTTCGGTTTTACCGAGGTGCTGTTCCCCGGCCAGGACGCTGGACAGGACGATTGACGCTGGCCAGACGCGGGCGGCTGGCTGTGTTTCGTGCTTCGCACTGCGGTACTGTTCGCCTTGGGAGCGGCCCGGCGGCTGACTGTGTTGCTTCGTGCTGCGCACTGCGGTGCTGTTCGCCTTGGGAGCGGCCCGGCGGCTCACGCGAGCGCCTGCAGCAACTCGGTTTCCACCGCGATCTGGGCGCGGTTTTGCTGCAGTTCGGGCCCGTCGATCAGGAACGTGTCGTCGACGCGCTCACCCAGCGTCGCCACCTTGGCAAGCTGCAGGTTGATATGGTGGCGTGCCAGCACGCGCGCCACCGAATACAGCAGGCCGACGCGATCGCTGGCCGAGATGTTGAGCAGCCAGCGCTGCGCCTTCTCGTCCGGCCGCAGCGTGACGCGCGGGGCGATCGGGAAGCTCCTGACCCGGCGCGATACCCGCCCGCGGCTCGGTGCCGGCAGCGGACCGGTCTCGGCGATCGCCGCAGCCAGGCCGTTTTCGATCATGCTGGTGAGTTCGCGGTAATGCTCGGGCATGCTGCTGGTGACGACCTGGAAGGTATCGAGCGCATAACCGTTGCGCGCCGTGTGGATGCGCGCATCCAGGATGCTGAAGCCGCCGTGGTCGAAATAACCGCAGATGCGCGCAAACAGGTCGCTCTGGTCGCGTGTGTAGACCAGCACCTGCAGGCCCTCGCCGACCGGCGATCGGCGCGCCCGCACCACCGGCCGATCGGAGCCGACCAGGCGTGACAGATGGCGCGTATGCCAGGCGATCTCGGATGCATCGTGGCGCATGAAATAACCCACATCGAGCGTGTCCCACAGGCGCTTGTGGGCCTCGAACGGCAACGCGTAGAGCGCGATTGTGACCAGCGCCTCGCGCTTGCGCGCCTCGACCTCGGCGTCGGGGTCGGGTGCGGCGCCGCCCAGGGCACGCAGCGTCAGGCGGAACAGGTCTTCGAGCAATTTGCCCTTCCAGGCGTTCCAGACCTTGGGCGAGGTGCCGCGGATATCGGCCACGGTCAGCAGGTAGAGTGCGGTCAGGCGGCGTTCGCTGCCCACCTTGGCCGCAAAGGCGCGTATGACATCCGGATCGCTGAGGTCCGACTTTTGCGCCGCATGGCTCATCGACAGGTGCTCCTGCACCAGGAACTCGATCATGCGGGCGTCGTTGCGGTCGATTCCGTGTTGGGTGCAAAAGCGGCGCACCTCGCGTGCGCCAAGCACCGAATGGTCCCCGCCGCGGCCTTTGGCGATATCGTGGAACAGCGCGGCCACATACAGGATCCAGGGCTTGTCCCAGCCTGCGGCAAGTTGCGAGCAGAACGGATATTCGTGCGCATGTTCCACGATGAAGAAACGCCGCACGTTGCGCAGCACCATCAGGATGTGCTGGTCCACCGTGTAGACATGGAACAGGTCGTGCTGCATCTGCCCGACGATGCGCCGGAACACC
>JANLQZ010000778.1:0-1905 GCA_031368125.1 Betaproteobacteria bacterium | reverse complement strand
GTAACGCCCGGTCATGAGTGCGGCGCGCGACACCGTGCATACGGCAGCACCGGCATAACCGTTGTCGAAGCGCACACCGTCGCGCGCGATCGAATCGATCGCCGGTGTGGGGGCCCCCTGTGCGGCGTACCCGCCACCATTCGTCGTCACATCGTTGAAGCCCAGGTCGTCGGCCAGGATGACGATGATGTTGGGTGGCCGTTGCGCCAGCGGCGTGTCGGCATGGGCCGGGCCCGGCATCCAGGGCGCCGGCCGGTAGTCCCCGCGCGGGTGCCGGATGTCGGTGTACCAGCCGAGCGAATACTTGAGGATCTGCAGCCGATTGACGTACGCCAGCGCCAGCAGGCCGGCCAGCACCACGGCAGCAGTCAACAGCGTCTTGCGCAGGTTCATTCCCGTGTCTCCGGTGGACGATTCATCGATTCAGGCGACCTGAACGCGATCGGCGCGTGCCAGCGGTGTCCGTCGGGCCGGGCCCATCGCCAGGCGCAGGGCGCCGGTCAGGGTGGTGTTCATGGTGGTGCTCATGGTGGTCTGGTCGTGCCTGGGTAGCCGGTCGAAATCCATGCGCCTTTGGTTCTCAACCGAGCAGCCCGTACAGCGCGGCGCCAACCAGCGCCAGCGCCATGCCAAACGCCGCGCGCACGAGCACCAGGCTCACCAGCGGCTGGACCGGGAACACGTGGGTCTTCTCGACGGCCGCCCACTTGTGCACCGCGATGTCCTTGCGTTCGATCATCAGCGCGAAGCGCAGGAAATCGCGCCGGCTGCGGTAACGCACCATCGCAACATAGTGCCACTGGTCGGCCGCCTCGGGATCGATGAATCGTCCGCTGCGCCGCGCAATGAAGACCGGGTGGTTGCCATGGCGCAGCAGCGGCCAGATGATGGCGCGGCCATAACGCTGGTCTGCCTTGCGCGGATCGTCATCGAAGTCATAACCCGGTGGGTATGCGGCCCGGGCGCGGTAACGCACCAGGTTGTGCATGACGAACTCGCGCCCGTCGTCGTCGGCGATCAGTTCGCGGACCTGCTCCAGCACCTCGCGGTCCTGCTCGGTACGGCAACACGCGGCCAGGTCGGCGACAAAACGCTCCTTCTCCGCTGCGCCCAGCGGCCGGCCGCTGCCCCCGTACCAGAACAGGAACACGGCATAGATGGCCACCAGCACGGTGGTAATCATGACCGCGGCAGTGATGTCAGTTGCATCGGTTGCTCCAGCGTGCGTAGCGCAACGCGCGGCGCATGCACCGCGCAGGCTGCCTCGATGGCTGCTTACGGCCCATTGCGGTCGTTGGTTTGCCCTGGTAGCGGCTCGCCACCATGGTTGGCAGGGCCGCGGGCCGGCAGTGACTGTGCTCCGGGTCACTCGCGAGCGACTGCTCCTGGTGTGCCAGCGCCGCTGCGTCAACGACTTGGCTGGAGCGCGGGCGTTGTGGCAATCGCGAATAGACCCTGCGCCCATTCACTACCGACCCGCGTCCCCGGGCAAGCGCATGGCGGACCGGGCAAATGGAGTCCACGCCTTCGTCGTCAAGCCGTCCGCCCGGGCGCGCATGCCCGGCGCGCTGGCCCAGGACGTGGCCATACGGCCCGCAAACCAACGACCGCAATGGGCCGATAGCGGACTGCATCGTCGGCCGCCAGTGTCGGCTGGCCGGTGGCACGCGTTTCACCCCGCTTGCCCGACGAGCGCGAACTTGTCCGCGTTGTCGTGCAACCATTGCTGCGACAGCGCGGCGTTGTGTTGGCTCGGGTGGAAGTCAGGCGAGAGGTAGTCGCGCCACAGGCCGTAGTTGCCGCGGATCAGGCCGTCCCGGGCGAACAGCAGCCGGGCGCCGCTGCGCCAGGTGCTCCACTTGAACAGGCTGCCGTCGTGCCACAGGTTGCGCATGGTCTGGCGCA
>JANLQZ010000746.1:0-8691 GCA_031368125.1 Betaproteobacteria bacterium | reverse complement strand
TTCCATACGGCAGTTTTCGATCGATGCATAACGCGAGTTGGGTCGGCGCTCATGACGGATTTCGCTCAGGCGCTCGGGCGTGATCGTCAACCCGAACAGTTTCGCGCGGTGGGGCAGCAGTGCGGCAGGCAATTGCTGGCGCTCGAAATCCTCGGGGATCAGCGGGTAGTTCGAAGCCTTCAAGCCATACTGCATCGCCAGGTAAAGCGAAGTGGGCGTCTTTCCGCTGCGGCTGACCCCCACCAGAATGACATCCGAATGTTCCAGGTCGCGGTTGGACTGCCCGTCGTCATGGGCCAGCGAAAAGTTGATGGCCTCGATGCGGTCCTGGTATTCCTTGCTCTTGCTGGCGTCGCTGAACCGGCCGACACGGTGGTTTGACTTGATCTGCAACTCGGTCTCGAGCGGATGCACGAAAGTGCCGAACATGTCCAGCAGCATGCCCTGGCAGCCCTGCTGGATGATCTTCAGGATCTCCATGTTCACCAATGTCGTGAACACGATCGGCTTCTTGCCGTCGACCAGCGCTGTATGGTTGATCTGGCGCACGCTCTGGTGCGCTTTGTCAGCCGTGTCCACGAAGGGCAGACGGATGTGGCGCGCCTTCATTTCAAACTGGGCCAGGATGGCATTGCCAAAGGTTTCGGCGGTGATCCCGGTTCCATCGGAGATGAAGAATACGGTGCGGTTCGGCATGGTGAATTGTCACGGGTTGGAGCCGCTCGGTCGCGCTGTTTGATCCGTTTTCGCTGACGGGCGGCAATCTACAATGGCCGCAATCTATCGCATTTTCCGATTTTTCCATCCATGCAGCGCGCGCAGACAACAAGAAGAGCAAAAAGATTTCGCGACGGCATGGACGCCACCGGCCCCGATATGTTGGAGCCCGGTCCGGCGAACCCGTTTTTCACCTTCGGAGTTGTCCCATGTCTGCACTATTTGGACCCACCGCCCTGGTCGTACCGTTCGAGAATCTGAGAATGAGCGATGTCGAGGCGGTGGGCGGAAAGAATGCCAGCCTCGGCGAAATGATTTCGCACCTGCCCACCGGTGTCAAGGTTCCCACCGGATTCGCGACCACCGCATATGCGTTTCGCGCCTTTCTGGCCTTCGGCGGATTGGCAGAAAAGATCAACGCCCGTCTCGCCGCCCTGGACACGGATGACGTGCGTGCCCTGGCCTTCGTCGGCGCCGAGATCCGCGCCCTGGTGGAGGCGCAGCCGTTTCCCCAGGACCTCGAGCAAGGCATCCGCTTGGCGTTCGCCGAGCTCAGCGAGAGCATGCCGGGCGCGACCTTTGCGGTCCGTTCTTCGGCAACGGCGGAGGACCTGCCGGACGCATCCTTCGCAGGACAGCAGGAAACGTTTCTGAATGTCGCGGGGATCGATGAGATCCTGCACAAGATCCGGGAAGTGTTCGCGTCGCTGTACAACGACCGCGCGATCAGCTACCGCGTACACAAGGGTTTCGCGCACGAGCACGTGGCCTTGAGCGCCGGAATACAGCGTATGGTGCGTTCCGATCTTGGTTCAGCGGGCGTGATGTTTACGATCGATACCGAGTCAGGCTTCGAAGACGTCGTGTTCATCACTTCCAGCTACGGCCTGGGCGAAACGGTGGTGCAGGGCGCCGTCAACCCCGACGAGTTTTATGTGCACAAGCCGATGCTGCGTGCGGGCAAGCGCGCCATCATCCGGCGCAGCCTGGGGTCCAAGCTGCTGCAAATGCAGTTCACATCCGCAACGGAAAAAGCGGCCAGCGGAAAACTGGTCAAGACGACAGACGTGCCGACGGAGCTGCGAAATCGTTATTCGCTCAGCGACTCGGATGTTGAACAATTGGCGGCCTATGCGTTGGTGATCGAGGAACACTACGGCCGCGCCATGGACATCGAGTGGGGCAAGGACGGGCAGGACGGCGAGTTGTACATCCTGCAGGCGCGTCCAGAGACGGTCAAGAGCCAGAGTGCCGGCAAGCCCGAACACCGCTACAAGCTCAAGAGCAAGGGCCATGTGCTGGTCGAGGGTCGGGCGATCGGCCAGAAGATCGGCACCGGGCCGGTACGCGTGGTGCACAACATCGGCGAAATGGACAAGGTGCAGCCGGGCGACATCCTGGTCACGGACATGACCGACCCCAACTGGGAGCCGGTGATGAAGCGGGCGGCGGCCATCGTGACCAACCGCGGCGGTCGCACATGCCACGCAGCCATCATTGCGCGTGAGCTTGGAATTCCGGCGGTGGTGGGTTGTGGAAACGCCACCGACCTGTTGAAGGAGGGGGTGCTGGTGACCGTCAGCTGCGCCGAAGGGGATACCGGCTTTGTCTATGACGGATTGCTCGAGACTGAAGTGCAGCAGGTCGAGCGCGGCGCCATGCCCGAGTTGCCACTCAAGATCATGATGAATGTCGGAAATCCGCAGTTGGCCTTTGACTTCTGCCAGTTGCCCAATTCCGGGGTCGGATTGGCGCGGCTGGAATTCATCATCAACAACAACATCGGAGTGCATCCGAAGGCCATTCTGGACTATCCCAATATAGACGCCGACCTGAAGAAAGCGGTTGAATCGGTAGCTCGCGGGCATGCCTCGCCGCGCGCGTTTTATGTCGATCGCGTGGCTGAAGGCGTGGCCACGATCGCCGCGGCGTTCTGGCCCAAGCCGGTGATTGTTCGGTTATCCGATTTCAAGAGCAATGAATACCGCAAGCTCATTGGCGGCAGCCGGTACGAACCCGAGGAGGAAAACCCGATGTTGGGGTTTCGGGGGGCGGCCCGCTACGTCAGCGCCGAATTCGGTGAGGCGTTCGCGATGGAGTGCGAGGCCCTGGTGCGAGTGCGTGACTCGATGGGGTTGACGAACGTGCAGGTGATGGTGCCATTCGTACGCACACTCGAGCAGGCACGCAAAGTGACGCACCTGCTCGCCGCGCACGGGCTGCGCCGGGGCGACGGCGCCACGGGGGATTCCGGTGCATTGGAGGCGGCGGGCCTCAAGATCATCATGATGTGCGAAATACCGAGCAATGCCATCCTGGCGACCGAGTTCCTCCAGTATTTCGATGGCTTCTCCATTGGTTCGAATGATCTGACACAACTCACGCTGGGCCTCGATCGCGATTCAGGCCTTGAGCTTCTCGCCGCGGATTTCGACGAGCGCGACCCGGCTGTCAAGGCGCTGATTCGACAGGCCATCCAGGCTTGTCTGGCCCAGGGCAAGTACATCGGCATCTGCGGTCAGGGCCCAAGCGACCATCCCGATTTCGCGATGTGGCTTAGGGACGAAGGTATCAGTTCGATTTCCCTCAATCCGGACTCCGTGATCGCCACATGGCGCCAACTGGCCGGTTGAGCCCAACGGGCGGGCGTGTCGGGCTTTCGCATCAGCCGGTTCTCACGCGGGAAAACCCCATGTGGGTCTTCCCTAGGGTTGGCGCCTTCCTTACAGGTTTGTAAGCAGGCGGTAAGGCGCGCGCCAACAATGGGCGCAACCGTCTGAAATGGGCCGCATGTTAGCCGTTGTCACCACAGTGAAGTTGATTGCCGAGATTGCCCTGCTGGCGCTGTTGGGTCAGTGGCTTTTGGGTCTGCTGGCGGGCGCAAAGCGCGACAAGAATTTGTTTTACCAGATCCTACAGATCATCGGCAAACCCTTTGTCGTCGTGGCGCGCTACGTTTCTCCGAGGTTCGTGGTCGAACGTCATCTGCCCCTGGTGGCTTTCCTTTTGCTGGCGTTCGTCTGGCTGGGCGTCACGATTCTGAAGATCCAGACCTGTCTGCAAATTGGCATGGAGCTTTGCAGATGACGCAACTTGTGAGTTACCTGTTCCTCAAGGCGCAGGCGATCGTGTTGCTGGTGTTTGGCCAGAAGCGCGCGGCGCTGGAGCGTTTCGATGCGATGCTGTCGCTCGCGCCGTCCGATCGTTATGTCATGGCCAGCCGCGCGCACCTGTTGGGCGAGTTGGGCGACAAACACGGTGCGGTGCAGGCGCTGCAGGCCTTGGCGGCGGCGCACCCAGAGCACTCGGCCGCATGGTTCAACCTGGGTTACATGCTGGACGACATGGGTCGCTCCAGCGAGGCCGAGCCAGCGTTCCGGCGCGCCATAGAGGTCGAGCCCAAGATGGACCGTGCCTGGTACGGACTGGCGCTGGTGTTGATCCGTGACCGGCGCTTTGAAGAAGCCGTGATCGCGCTCAAAAAAAATACGGAACTGCAACCCATGAGCCCGTTTGGCTGGTACCAGCTGGCGCGGGTTCATGTTGACCGGCAACAACCCGAAGAGGCCGTGAAGATCATTCGCCATCTCAACGGGTTCGAGCCCAAGGTGGCCGCCCAGCTGGAGCGGGAAACCGGACTGCGCATTGCGCAGCCGTCGTGAACGGTGGGCCGTCCGGCCTGGAGTTTGCGCAGGTTGACCGGCTGAGGGGCCATTTGAAGACAAGACGCGATCCGGTGTGCAGGCCACCTGAGGAAGACAAGTGGTGATCGTGAACCGCCCGCAAGGGTTTTGTTGTTGGAGGTAGATGACATGGAGTTGACCGAGACCCAGCACCGTTACTGGCGCAAGAACCTCAATATCACGGGAGTCCTGCTCGCGATCTGGTTTGTCGTAACGTTTGTTGTGAGTTATTACGCGCGTGAATTGAGTTTCAATTTTTTTGGCTGGCCCTTTAGCTTCTGGATGGGAGCGCAAGGTTCTTTGGTGGTTTATTGCGTGATCATCTGGTTTTATGCCCGTTATATGGGCAAGCTGGACATTGAGCACGGTGTGCAAGAGAGCGAGGAATAACCATGGCTGGAATGTTTGGCTCGGTTGACAACAGCGTCAGCAACTCCGCTTCAAAGGCGGCCTTCAAGAAGAGTCTGAACAAGGTGTACACGTGGTACACGGGGGGGTTCTTGGTTTTCTTGGTGATACTTGCCATCTTTGAGCAGATGGGCATGTCGCGACAATGGATAGGCATGAGCTTCCTGCTTGCCACTGTTGGTTTGTATGCTGGTATCGGTGTCATGAGCCGGACCACCGACGCGGCCGAGTATTACGTAGCGGGGCGCAGGGTACCGGCGTTTTACAACGGAATGGCCACTGGCGCCGATTGGATGTCGGCCGCGTCGTTCATTGGTATGGCCGGCGGCTTGTACATCGCTGGCTACGATGGTCTCGCCTTCATCATGGGCTGGACCGGCGGATACTGTTTGGTGGCGCTGTTCCTGGCGCCGTACATGCGCAAATTCGGCCAGTTCACGATCCCAGACTTTCTGGGCGAACGTTATGGCGGAAACCTACCACGTTTCATCGGCATCGTTGCCGCCATCCTATGTTCGTTCACCTACGTTGTCGCACAGATTTATGGTGTTGGCCTGATCACGGCGCGCATGGTCAATGTGGCGTTCGAGGTCGGAATTTTCCTGGGGCTTGGCGGTATCTTGGTCTGTTCGTTCCTGGGCGGTATGCGTGCGGTTACCTGGACGCAGGTGGCGCAATACATCATCCTGATCGTGGCCTACATGATCCCGGTGGTCTGGCTGTCGATCAAACAGACGGGCATCCCGGTGCCGCAAGCGATTTACGGCTACCAGTTGGAAAAAGTCACTGCCAAGGAGAAGCTTCTTACCAGTGACCCGAAGGAAATAGAAGTTCGCGAGATTTTCAAGAAACGCTCATCGGATCTGGCTGCCAAGCTCAAAGATCCGGCCACGGCGCTGGCCGCGGACAAGGCCGCCGCCGAGAAGAAAGTGGCCGACCTCAAGGCTTCAAACGGTGCTGCGACTGAAATTGCCGCGGCCGAGAAGGCGTTGGCCACGCTGCCCAAGGATGCCGAAGCTGCCAAGAAGGCGTGGACCACGGCGAAAGCGGGCGCGGACAACAAGTCCAAGCCCCTGAATGGAATGCCACCGCACGCTCAACAGTTTGCGGGAGACCCGCATGGCGACGCCACAGCCCAGAAGACCTACGACACATCTCGCCGCAATTTCCTCTCGCTGATCTTCTGTCTGATGGTCGGAACGGCTGCGCTGCCGCATATCCTGATGCGTTACTACACCGTACCGAGCGTTAAGGATGCACGCGATTCGGTGACTTGGTCGCTGTTCTTCATCTTTTTGTTGTACTTCACGGCGCCCGCGCTGGCCGTGCTGGTGAAGTTTGAAGTCTTCCACGTATTGATCGGCACGCCAATCGACCAACTACCGGCCTGGGTTGCGGCTTGGAATAAGGTGGATCCGACCCTATTGTCGATCGTTGACGTCAACAAGGATGGCATTCTCCAGTTGAATGAAATGTCCATTGGTGGCGACATCGTGGTGCTGGCGACGCCGGAGATCGGTGGCCTGCCTTACGTCATTTCCGGCCTGGTGGCTGCCGGTGGCTTGGCTGCTGCTCTCTCGACCGCAGACGGCTTGTTGTTGACGATTGCCAACGCCCTGAGCCATGACCTGTACTACAAGATGATCGACCCGAACGCCTCAACCGCGCGCCGCGTGACAATTTCTAAGGCGCTTTTGCTGGTGGTGGCCCTTTGTGCGGCTTATGTAGCGGCGCAGAAACCGGCGGACATTCTGTTTCTGGTTTCCGCGGCGTTTTCGTTTGCCGCCGCTTCCTTTTTCCCGGCCCTTGTGCTGGGGATATTCTGGAAACGCGCCAACGGCATTGCTGCGTCGCTGGGAATGGTCGCTGGTCTGGGAATCACGGTCTACTACATGGTGACGAACCAGCCTTGGCTGCGCGGCATCTTTGGAGTTACTTCACCAGTTGATTTGTGGTTCGGCATCCTGCCCATTTCAGCTGGTGTGTTCGGGGTGCCGGTCGGAATAGCAGTGATTCTGTTGGTGAGCTTGGTGACGCCGGCACCGAGCCGGAAAATTCAGCAGATGGTCGAGTATGTGCGTTACCCGAATCTGAAGACGACTTAAGTTCCAGGTCGGCCTGGCACCTGCTTCAGGTGGCCATGCAGCTACAAGAGCCCGGTAACTCTGTTTGCTGGGCTTTTTTCTTTCCGACAAGCCTTGGTAGTCATTCGTTGGTCGTGTCTGCGCCAGGAGTTGTTCTCAACTGTGCGCCTCCGCGGGGACTACTTGCCGGCTATCGATCGGGTTGAATTCGCAGCTGAGGCGGCAGCACGTGATCGAATTTGGGGCAGCGCGACACTCATGTAAGTACGTGGTAAGTCTGAGCAAAACAATGGAGTGGTTCGAACAAGACAAGGCCTGCGTGATTCACGCGCCGCCGCCGGACAGTTCAATATTGCAAATCAGCGGACTTTTTTGGTCAAGCCAACGCGGGATTGGCCAAGAACGCAAGGCGTGATCATTTGGAAGCTGCCTGACGTGCTACCCAGGTGTCAATTCTGACAATCTATGAAGTGGGGGAATCGCCTTGACTGAAGTGTTGCGCGCTGGTGGCACTGGCGTCGGCCGCGCTGCCACCTTGGCAGCCTTCAAGCTGGGTATCAAAAGGGTTTATACGTGGTACACCAGCGGCTTCATTGCCTTCATATTTGTGCTTGGGATGTTGGAACAGATGGGACTTTCCCGCCAGTGGATCGGGTCCATCTTTCTTCTGGCGACGACCGGTTTGTACGCCGGCATTGGTATCTGGTGTCGCACCAACGATCCGGCCGAGTATTACGTTGCCGGGCGACGCATACCAGCGGTCTACAACGGAATGGCGACCGGCGCAGACTGGATGTCGGCCGCTTCGTTTATCGGCCTCGCTGGGACGCTGTTCCTCACGGGTTACGCCGGGCTGGCTTTCGTGATGGGCTGGACTGGTGGTTACTGTTTGGTGGCAATGTTCTTGGCACCCTACATGCGAAAGTTTGGTCAATTTACTGTGCCGGACTTTCTGGGTGAGAGATACGGTGGCAACTTGCCACGTCTCATCGGCATAGTGGCAGCGGTCCTGTGTTCTTTCACTTATGTGGTGCCACAGGTGTACGGCGTGGGGCTGATCACCGCGCGTTTGACTGGGGTTCCGTTCGAACTCGGAATCTTTCTTGGGCTCGGTGGAATCTTGGTGTGTTCCTTCCTGGGCGGCATGCGCGCGGTGACATGGACACAGGTTGCACAGTACGGCATTCTCATTGTCGCGTACATGATTCCGGTTGTGTGGCTATCGGTCAAACAGACTGGCATGCCGATTCCTCAAGCGATCTACGGCTTCCAGTTGGAGAAGGTGACGGCGCTGGAGAAGAAGCTGAGCGCGGATCCTAAGGAACTGCAGGTGCGCGAGATCTTTAAACAGCGTTCTGCGGCTTTGGCGGAAAAGCTCAAGGATCCGGAGACCGCCCTCGGGGCTGACAAGGTGGCGGCTGAAAGAAAGGTCGCTGATTTGAAGGCCGCGAACAGCGTCGCGTCCGAAATCGCGGCGGCCGAAAAGGCCCTGGCCGCGATCCCTAAGGACGTGGCCACTGCCAAGACCGCGTGGACGGTGGCCAAGGCGGGCGCAGACAATAAGTCCAAGCCCCTCAACGGTATGCCAGCACACGCAACTCAGTATTCCGGAGACCCGATTGGCGACTTCGCAGCCCAAACGGCTTACGACGTGTCACGTCGCAATTTCCTGGCGCTTGCCTTTTGTCTGATGTTGGGCACCGCCGCGTTGCCCCACATCCTGATGCGTTATTACACAGTGCCGAGTGTGAAGGAAGCCCGTGAATCGGTTGCCTGGTCCCTGCTGTTCATTTTCTTTC
>JANLQZ010000738.1:0-2267 GCA_031368125.1 Betaproteobacteria bacterium | reverse complement strand
TGCAGCGCGGCAGTGGTGCCTACCACCGGGCGCGAGCCGCAGCCCGACCGGCCTGACTGCTGGGCCTGTGTTGATGCAGCCCCCTCGCGGAGTTCTTCAGCCGCGGGCCCTGGCGCCCAATGCCGCTTCTGCCGCCGCGATTTCAGCCTGGCGCCGGGCGATGGCGTCGCCGATGGGTGGCCCCTGGAAGCGGCGCCGCTCGAAGGCGAACCAGACGATGGCCGTCACGACCAGGAAACCCAGCGTGATGTTCAATGCCATCTGGTTCGGCGGTTGCACGCCGATAACGAAAATCAGCACCATGGCCAGGATCGACAGGACCGCGAACAGTGAAAACACCCCTCGGCCCAGATCCCATGGCCCCATCTTCGGCCACTTCGACGTGCCGAACGCGAACAGCCCGAGCGCGATCGGGATGACAAACGAGAAGAACAGGAAGATGACGGTGCACGACACCACGATGGTGTAGACCGGCGTCACACCGCCGGCTTCGATCAGCTTGGCGCCCCATACGAACAGCACCGAAAGAATGGCGCCGGCCCAGATGGCATGCACCGGCGTGCGGTGCGCGGGCGACACCGAGGCCAGCGACCTGGAGAACGGCAGCCCGCCGTCACGCGCAAACGCGAACATCATGCGCGACACCGACGTCACGGTTGCCAGGCCGCACAGCACCTGCGAGATGAAGATCGCACCGTACAGCAACATCTTGACGCCTGGGCTGACCTGCGTGTCCATGGCCCAGAAGAACACGTTCCAGCCTTGCTTCGCGGCGTCGTTCATGTTCGGCAACATCAACACGAATGCGCACAACATGATGTAGCCAAACAGCGCCGACCAGAACACCGACGTGACGATGCCACGTGGCACCGAATGCGAGGCCTTGACGGTTTCTTCAGCCGTGTGCGCCGACGCGTCGTAACCGGTGATGGTGTAGATCGGCAGCAGCAGGCCGAGCGCGAAAACCCAGCCGCCGGATACGGCGGGCCACACATTGGCGCCGGCCTCGCCGGAATAGTTTGCAAACGTGAACAAGCGGCCAAAGTCGTAACCCGGTGCGTAAATCAGGCAAGCCAGGGTCAGTGAAAGTGCCGTGGCAAATATCAGGTAACCCGAAAAGTCGGTCAACCTGGCGGTCAGGTCGATGCCCAAATGGTTCGAGAGCGCCTGCAACCCGGTCACGATGGCGAGGAAGACCACGAGCGCGGTGATCGAATCGGGGACGCCGAGTTGCGTGCCGAAGGCGCCGATGAAGAAATAGTAGGTGCCGACATTGATCGCCCCGAGTACCGTGACCAGCCCGAGCAGATTGAACCAGGCCGTCAACCAGCCGGTGAAGCGGTTGCCGAGAATGGAGCCCCAGTGGTACAGACCGCCGGCGGTGGGATAAGCCGAAGCGATCTGCGCCATGGCAATCGCAAAAACGCCCGATACCAGGCAGCCCAGCGGCCATCCGATACCGATTGCCGCGCCACCAGCGCCCGAAGTGGCCTGGGCCAGGGAGTTGATGCCGCCGGACAGTATGCAGATGATCGAAAACGAGATCGCGAAATTGGAAAAACCGCCCATGCTGCGGGCCAGCTCCTGCGCATAACCCATGCCGTGGAGGACGCGAACATCGTCCGAAGGCTCAGCGTCGTCTTGCCGTGAAATGGCCATGGTTGTCTCCCGATGGTTGGCTTCTTGAAGGCGGCTTGAACAGCCAAGTGGCGCCACCGCGCAGCTTCGATGATTGCCACGGTTTTGGCAACAGGGTATACACCGGGTCGCGGATGACGCAAGCATGCACCGGCGCCGCGCCGCCGCCGCCGCCGCTCAATGGACCACGATGCTGACCGGCCGGTTGCCCGTGAGCGCATTGGCGGTCGGCAGCAGGCCGCCATTGGCCGCCACGGAATAGGTGGTGACGTTGTTGGCCGACGAGGCTGCCACATAGAGGAATCGTCCGGACGGATCGGCGGCGAGGCTGGCCGGGTTCGCGGCCGTGACGACCGTCGGCGGCGCGATCGGCAACAGGCTGCCGCTGGCGGCAAGCGCATGTTGCGAGACGGTGGCGGCATTGGAATTCGCCACGTACGCGAAGCGCCCCGCAAAGTCGAGTGTGATGCCCGCCGGCGCCAGGCCGGCCAGTTGATCGTTGGTGGGCCCGACCGGCCGACTCGGACCGACCCCGGTCTTCGTGACCGGGCCCGAATCGGACCGATGGTTATGGCACTGCTGCCCACTCAGGCATTGTCATTGCGGGCTCGACCCGCAATCCATCGCTG
>JANLQZ010000723.1:0-2764 GCA_031368125.1 Betaproteobacteria bacterium | reverse complement strand
TCGTGGCCGGTCTGCGCGCGCAGCAGGACGAAGATCTTCTTGAGCGCGTGTTCGGCCCGGGGCTCCGGCCCGGGCAGGCTGCGTGGCGCCGCGCCAAAGGCGTGCGCGGCGTAGGCAATCAACTGGGCCGGCATTTCGGCTGGCGGCATCTGGTAATCCACCAGACCGGTGGCGATGGCGCTGCGCGGCATGCCGTCGAACTCGGTCGAGGCCGGGTTCTGGGCCATCACCATGCCACCTTCGCCCTTGATGTCGCGCACGCCCAGCGTGCCGTCGCTGCCGGTGCCCGAGAGCACGATGCCGATGGCGCGCTCGTGCTGGTCTTGCGCCAGCGAGCGAAAGAAAAAATCGATCGGCAGCCGGTGGCCGCGCGGCGCGCGCGGCTCCAGCAACTGCAGCGTACCGTTCAGAAAGGCCATGTCGCGGTTGGGCGGGATGATGTAGGCGCAGTTGGGTCGCACCACCACGCCGTCCTCGACCTCGAACACCTGCATGCGGGTGTAACGCCGGATCAGGTCGCTCAGGATGCTTTTATGGTCCGGCGCGAGGTGCTGCACCAGCACGAAGGCCATGCCCGGCTCGACGTCGGCCGGCATGGCCGAGAAAAACGCCTCGAACGCCGCCAGCCCTCCGGCCGAGGCGCCGATACCGACCACCGGAAACCTCGCCGCGGGCGTGTCGACCCGGTCGTTGGGTGCGCCCACTGGGGCATCGAGCGGTTTCTCGCTGGCCTCACCCGGCGCCGGCCGGGCCACGGCGTTATGCGCCTTCTTTGCTGCCATGTTCACCTCGCATCGCGGAAATGGGTCTTGTGGGTCTTGTGGGGTCTTGTGGGTCTTGTGGGTGCTTGCAGCGGCCCAGTGTAGTCCTTGCGGGGCGCCGCTGCCGGGCCCGCGGGGGCGCGGCGGCGGGTCGCATCGGCCGCGCGGCGCGGGTTGTAGGCAAGGTCTTACCATGACCCGTCAGCGCGCCCGACAGACACGCCGGCGCTGCCGCCGAATACTGGTGTTCCCTGCCACCTACCCACTGGACTCACCATGACACTTGAACCCACCGCCCACATCCAGCCTTCCAAGCACTCGACCGACCAGGTGGACGCATTTCTCGACATGGTCGAGGACAACGTCGACGATGCGCCGGGCGCGGGCTCCCCGGCCATCATGCCCAACACCGACCTGGACGCTGACGGCAAACCGGCCACCGACACACCCCACAACCCGCGCATCTGAGGCGCTGCGCCCCGGCCACTGCCGCTCAGGAGCCTCGCCGGCCTCCAGTCTCGCCCACCACGTGGGGGGGGCGCGCATTCCGGCGCTGTCAATGGCGCTGGCTGCTGTCCATCATCGCGGCGAACTGCGCCGCCTCGACCGGACGGCCGAAGTAGTAGCCTTGGCCCTCGGTGCAGCGCCGCGACTGCAGGTAAGCCATCTGCTGGCGGGTTTCGATGCCTTCGGCCACGACCCGCAGCTTGAGGCTCTCGCCCATCGCGATGATCGCACCGACCAGGATCGCCTGCTGCGTCGTGTCACCCTGTACTTGAGACACCGTTCGCCCTGAGCCTGTCGAAGGGCTTGCGAGCCCTTCGACAGGCTCAGGGCGAACGGACGGAACGGACAGACCAAAAGGTTCAGGTGCCTACCGCGCGCGGCGCGGCCCAGGCGCATGGCGGTGCCGGAACATGTTTTCGTGCGGCGCCACTGGTGTCGCCGGTGGCACGATTGTTTTCATGCCGCGCGGCTCGCGTGGCCGGTGGCACGATGGCGTTACATGGTGCGGTGTCGTACAGACACGGCGCGCGATTCGAAGCCAAATCGACTGCACCCGATGCACGGTGCTGGCGGTTGCGCCGTCGGCACACCGTGTGTCCTCCCGGCCACCGCATCTTGATGGAGAAGTCCGACATGACCAAAACACGCAGCGCACCTGCTCCCGCCCCCAAGCCCAAAAACCTGGAACAGCAGAAAACGGACTTCACCGACGAGGGTTCTCCGCCACCGGGAGTGGCCGGCACGGCGGCGCCCGCCGTCGCCGACCATTCTGGCGCGGCTTGGCCGACCCGCCGGCCGGCCAAGCCGCCGCCAGCCACCGGCGGCAAACGCGGTTGAGGTGGACAAGAAGCCGGATGGCCCGCTCGCCCGGCAGGGGGAACGGGAGGACGTTGGTCAGCCGCGCGAGTTCGAGCGGCCCATCAGGCCGACCAGCGCCATCAATACGGCACCGGTCGCCGCCGCGATCAGCACCGACTTGACCGGCTCGTCGCGGATGTAGCCCACAGTGCCGTCGCTCACGCGCACGGCCCGCTCGCGCACCTGCTGCGAGGTGTCGCGAACCGCGTCCATGCCGCGCTGCGCCAGCGCGCTGGCCTGCTCGGTGGCGCGGTTGATCATCGGTGTGACCTGCTGGCGCACGTCCTGCACGGTACCGGCCAGGCCGTCCAGTGCGTTGTTGGCGGCGCGCTGGGTCGACCGGATGGCGTTGTCGGCCGACAGCGCGGCCTGATCGACCAGCGCGCTGGACGGGTTGTTGACTGGTGCGAGGGTGTTGTTGCTGTTGATCATGAAAATTCCTTGGGGTGGGTGAAGGTTGGGGGTGAGGGGAGCGTTCGGGCAGGGGTGTGCAAGTGCCACTCCGGTGGGACCGGAGCGGCGCCTCAGTTCTTGCGCAGCAGCCCCATCAGGAAGGCGGCGATGGCGAGCACCGCGAACACGACGAACAGGATCTTGCCGATGCCCATGGCGCTGGCGGCGATCCCGCTGAAGCCGAA
>JANLQZ010000707.1:0-2844 GCA_031368125.1 Betaproteobacteria bacterium | reverse complement strand
GTGTTCGACCTGATGGAGAAGTTCGCCGGTTACGGCTTCAACAAGTCGCACGCCGCCGCCTATTCGCTGCTGGCCTACCACACCGCCTGGATCAAGGTGCACTACACGGCCGAGTTCTTCTGCGCCAACATGAGCGTGGAGATGGACGACACCGACAAGCTCAGGGTGCTGTACGAGGATGCGCGCAAGATGGAGGTCGAGTTCGAGCCGCCGGACGTGAATCGCGGCGTCTACCGCTTCGAGCCGGTCTCCGACCAGTTGATTCGTTACGGCCTGGGCGCGATCAAGGGCACCGGCCAGCAGGCGATCGAGGCAATCGTGGCCGCGCGCGTTTTGGGTGGTGCGTTCACCAGCCTGTACGACTTCTGCGTGCGGGTCGACCGCGCACGGTTGAACAAGCGCTGCCTGGAGGCGCTCATCAAGGCCGGCGCCTTCGACGTTATGCAACTCGACCGCGCGGCGCTGATGGCGTCGGTCGACCGGGCCTTCGATTTTGCCAACGCGACCCAGGCCAATGCCAACCAGAGTGGCCTGTTCGACATCGGCGGCGACGACGACCATGGCTCCAGCACCCAGGAGCCGGAGCTCGTCGACGCGCTGCCCTGGGGTGTCAAGGAGCGCCTGACGCTGGAGAAGACAGCACTGGGTTTCTACCTCTCGGGGCACCTGTTCGACGAGGTGGAACTGGAATTGCGGCGTTTTGTGAAGCGCCGGATCGACGACCTGATCGACACCCGCGAGCCCCAGTTGCTGGCCGGCATCGTCGGCGATTTCCGCGTCATCAATGGCCAGCGCGGCAAGCTCGCGCTGTTCAAGCTCGACGACAAGTCGGGTGTGATCGAGGCCCGCGCGGACGAGGCGCTCATCACCACCCACCGCCACCTGCTCAAGGACGACCAGCTGGTGGTCGTGATGGGCAAGCTGCAGCCGGACCGTTTCACCGGCGGCATGCAATTGACAGTCAACCAGATCTGGGACCTGGACCAGGCGCGTTGCCGTTTCGGCAAGTTCCTGCGTGTGGCCGTCAATGGCCAGGCGCCGGACGTGGCGCGACTGTTGCAGGAATTTCCGGCCCACAAGGAGCAGACCGAGCAGGGTGAACTGGTGCGCGGTCTCGGCGTGCGGCTGGCGCTGCGGCGCGCGGGTGAAGCGGGTGGCGCCAGTGCCGAGTTGCAGTTGTCCGACGACATGCGGTTTTTTCCCAGCGATGCGGCGCTCGCGCAGTGGCGCGCGCAGGCCGACCAGGGACAGGCCGTGATCGTGTACGAATAAGGTCCGGCGGACCGGTCACGACGCTGCTGGTGGTGTCCGTGACCAACACGTGTCATCCTGGAACTGCCTCGCCGGCCGCCGTCCCGAGCATGCCCCGGTGGCTGTCATCCCGGACTTGTTCCGGGATCCACGGCCTGCGGGTGCTGAAATCCGGAACTAATCCCTGGGCCGGAAGCTGATCACCAGCAGCGGCGGAATGCGCCCGTCGACGTCGCGCGGCAACACTTCGGTCTTGTCGATCGCCTTCAGCACCGCGTCGTCCCAGGACTTGGTGCCGCTGCTCTTGAGCAGTCTGCGGCTGACGATGGTTCCGTCCACGGCCGCGCGTACTTCCACCTCGGCGGTCGGATTGCCCGCGAGGTCTTCTGTGAAAACGATGTTCGGTTTGACCTTGGCGCTGACGCGGCCGGCATAACTTGCCGACGGACCGGACGACTGCACGGCGGCGCCGGTGGCGGCGGGTGCCCCGGTCGCGCCCGCCAGCCCGGTGATGCGCTGCATGTTGGCCTTGCGCTGGGCCTCCAGCTTGCTGGTCTCCTGCTGGGCCTTGAGCTCATCCTTGCGCCGGGTCTCCTGCTCGGCCTTCTTCCTGTCGAGCGCCAGTTTCTGCTCCAGCTCGCGCTGCTGTTCCAGTGCCTGCTGCTGCTTTTCGCGCCGCTCGCGCTCGAGTTTGGCCGCCGCCTGCTGGCGCTCGTTCTTCAGCCGCTGTTTCTCGCGCTCCAGCGCGATATCCGCAGCCGGCAGCACCGGCGCGGCCTGGGGCGGCGCCACCGGCGCCGGCGGCGGCGCGGGTGGTGTCGCCTCGACCAGCCTGGGTGCCGCCAGCTGCGGAACGGCCGACCACAATTCGGCCTGCGCCGTCACCACCTCGGCCTCGCTCTTCCAGCGTACGCCCCAGGTCAAGGCCGCCAGCAGCACGGCGTGTGCCAGCACCGCGAGCGCCAGCGCGCGCAGCAGCCCGGCCGTGGGCGGTGGCGCAAATTCCAGGCGGTCGGCGGCGGCATGCATGGCGACAAAGCCTATTTGGCCAGCTGCACCGACAGGCCGACGCGCTGAACACCTGCGCGTTGCAGCGTGTCCATGACCTTGACCACCACCTCGTACTTGACATTGCGGTCGGCGCTGATCACGACCGCCGGATTGGTCGCGCCGGCCTGCGCCTTGGTGACGGCTGCGGCGATGTCGCGCATCCCGACGCGTGTGCTCTTGTCCAGCACCTTCAGCTCCAGCGACTCGTCCCGGCCGATCACCACCTGGACCACCTGGTCCGGCTGTTTGGCGGCCCGACCGACACTGGGCAGGTCGATCACGCTGGGCGCGATCAGCGGGGCGGTGACCATGAAGATGATCAGCAGCACCAGCATCACGTCGATGAAAGGCACCATGTTGATCTCGCTGATGGTGCGCCGGCCGCGGCCGCGGCTTGTCGTGGCGGGCATGGCGGTGCCGCTAACGCCCCGACGCCGGCTGCGTGCCGACGTTGCGCTGCAGGATGTTGGAGAACTCCTCGATGAAGGTCTCCAGCCGGATCGCGATGCGGTCGATGTCGTGCGCAAAACGGTTGTACGCCAC
>JANLQZ010000251.1:0-8719 GCA_031368125.1 Betaproteobacteria bacterium | reverse complement strand
GCCGGTGAGAAAGCTGCGAATGTTTTCAAGCTCGCGCACGCGCGCCACCGAGTCACCCACGCGGCGGGCCTGGAAGTAGGCCAGCGGCAACTGCACCAGATGGCGGAACAGCCTCGCACCCAGTTCCACGTCGATCCGGCTCGTGGTATGGCTGAGCACATAGGAACGCAGGGTCGTGAGCACGCTTTCGAACACCACCACCACCACCAGGCCGGTCACCAGCACGTCCAGGGTCGTGAGCCCCCGATGCACCAGCACCTTGTCCATCACCACCTGAAAGAACAACGGGCTGACCATGCCGAAGAGCTGCAGCATGAACGAGATCAGCAGCACCTCGCCGAACAGGCGGCGGTATTTGACCAGCGCGGGAACGAACCAGGAGAAGTCGAACCGGGCCAACAAACCGCTCTGGCTTGCACGACTGGCGACCAGGATCAGCTCGCCGGTCCACTCGGCCGCGAACACATCGATGGGCTCGATCGTCGGGCCGATCCGGCCGCCGACGGCAGCCTGCGCGTCCCTTGGGGCGCCAGGAGGGCCTTGCCGATTCGTTCCGGCGTCGGGCTGCGACAGCAGAACCCGTTTCCCGTCGCACTGGGCGAGCACCACCAGTCGCGGTGCCGACGGCGTTGGGTCACCGTCGACGCGCATCAGCGCCAGTGCTGGAAGCGGCAGCAGCGCAAGCCGATCGGTGCTGGTGCGGACCAGTTTTGCCTTCAGGCCGAGGTAGCGTGCGGCGCGCAACAGATCGTCGGTACTCGCCTGGGTGCCGGGTGACAAACCCAATTGGTGCGCCAATGTGTCAGGATCGGCCGCAACCTGGTGAAAGCGGGCCACCGCGCACAGCGCTGCCAGCGACGGACCTCCGCCTGGGCCGCGTGCCGCCTCGCGCTCGGCGCAAGACCAATCGGGCGCATTGCCGTGTACCACCGCTGCCGCGACACCCATGATTGCTTTGCACCTTTGCTTGATTCTTGCTGGCTGGGCCGACCGGCCTGGCTTGTGACCCCATGGTATGCGGCAGTCCTGGCCTTCGACAGTCCCCGACCGCAGGTTTGTCCACCAACGGTATGACGGAGGAACGGACACTCCGGTTTGACGTCGGTCAAAACGAAATGCGGGCCGACCGGCCAGAATTGAACTTTGCCAACCTGGAGAGTCCGCATGCCCGTCGCCAAGAAATCCGTCCGTGCCGCCAGCAAGCCGCGCCGAGCCGCGTCGGGTGACACCACCGGAGCCAAGACCCAAAAACGCGTGGGAGTGGTGGTGGCCAGGCAAGCACTTGCCGCCGCGCAGGGCGCGCAGAACGCGGCCATCAAGGACATCGTCACGCGCTCGGCCGACAAGGCGGTGGCGCTCAAGACTTTTCTGGCCGGAAGTTCTCCTGACGACGTCGCCGCCGTGCGCGAGATGCTGCGCCATGGCGACGGCGGCAACGGCAAGACCGTTGTGGCGCCGGACGACGAGTTGGCGCATGACTGGCGCACCGGCGGTTATCCGTACAAGAACCTGCTGTCGCGCAAGAATTATGAGTCCCAGAAATACACACTGCAGGTGGAACTGCTCAAGCTGCAGGCCTGGGTCAAGGAATCCGGCCAGCGTGTCGTCATCCTTTTCGAAGGGCGCGATGCAGCGGGCAAGGGTGGCACGATCAAAAGGGTGATGCAACACCTCAACCCGCGTGGCGCCCGTGTCGTCGCGCTGGAGAAGCCCAGCGAAGTGGAGCGCGGGCAGTGGTACTTCCAGCGTTATGTGCAGCACCTACCGACCGCGGGCGAAATCGTGCTGTTCGACCGGTCGTGGTACAACCGCGCCGGCGTCGAGCGGGTCATGGGTTTTTGCACCGAAGCCGAATACCAGGAGTTCATGCGCCAGGCGCCGCAGTTCGAGCGCCATCTGGTGCGCAGCGGTGTGCACCTGATCAAGTTCTGGTTCTCGGTCAGTCGCGAGGAACAGCGCCGGCGCTTCAAGGAGCGCGAGCTCCATCCGCTCAAACAATGGAAACTCAGCCCGGTGGACATGGCCTCGCTGGACAAATGGAGCGACTACACCAAGGCCAAGGAAGCGATGTTTTTCGAGACCGATACGGCCGACACCCCGTGGACCGTGATCAAGTCAGATTGCAAGAAACGCGCCCGTATCAACGCCATGCGTTACGTGTTGCACCGGTTGCCCTACTCCAACAAGGATCCGGCCAACATCGGCACGCTCGACCCCCTGCTGGTGGGCCGCGCGCACGTGGTCTACGAACGCGGAGAACGCCCGGGCAGCGCGATCTTGTAGGCGCCGGACCAGGCCCGCCGCGCCTACCGGCGCTGGAGCACGCGGCTGATCAGCCAGGCCGATACCAGCACGATCCCGACAACCCACAGAAACGACCAGTTGGCGATCGAACCGCCCAGGAAGGTCCAGTCGACCTTGGTGCAATCGCCGCCGCCCTTGAAGATCATGGGAATGGCGCGCTGCAGTGGAAAAGTCTCGATCATTCCGTAAAAATCGCGCCCGCAGGACACCACCTCGGGCGGATACCACTGCAGCCAGCTCTGGCGCGCCGCCACGAACGCGCCAAAACCCGCGCTGGCAAGCATCAGCAGCGAACCGCCGACGTGGACGCCGGGTCGGCCCGCCGCGGCCGCCAGGCCCGCGATCACCGCCACCAGCACCAGCGCATAACGTTGCACGATGCACATGGGACACGGCTCCAGGCCCACCCCATGTTGCAGGTACAGGCCATATGCCAGCAACGCCACGCTGCCCAGGCCGATCGACAGAAGAACCTGGCGCACACTCAAACCACGAATCATTGCAGCTCCAAAACCGGACCAGCGCCAATTGGACACCAGAACCACCAGAGGGTTTCCAAATGCGGCGACAATTTCACCATCTACCGACCACACTGGAACAAGGACGCATTTCATGGCACGCATGGTTCACTGCATCAAATTGGGCAAAGAGGCCGAGGGCCTGGACTTCCCGCCCTATCCGGGCGAGTTGGGCAAACGACTGTGGGCTGAAGTGAGCAAGGAGGCATGGGCTGCCTGGCTCAAACACCAGACCATGCTGGTCAATGAAAACCGGCTCAACCTGGCCGATGCGCGGGCCCGGCAGTACCTGGCACGGCAAATGGAGGCACATTTCTTCGGCGGCGGCGCGGACGCCGCGCAAGGTTACGTTCCGCCCAGCGCGTGAACCGCGCCTGAAGGCCGTTCGGGTATCCCGGCATGGCCGCTCCGACGCCGCCAGGCTGTGTGTCCGGTTGCGGACTGCCCGATGGATGGCAGCGAAGCCCAGTCTGGCGCGTGCTGGACACCCACTTCGGTGACGGCAGTGCGTTCTTCCTGACTTTGCAGGCTTGGGCCGAACCATCGGCGCATGCGCATGCGATGCGCCAATTGCATTACGTCGCGATCGCGCGGCAGGCACCTGACGCGGACGCCGTCATGCGCCGGCTGGCCGGCTTCCCTGCCCTCACGGCCCAATCCACCGACCTCGCGCGCCAATTTTTTGGTCTGCTGCCCGGCTTTCACCGCATCGTTCTCATGCACGGTCAAGTGCAATTGACCCTGTGTGTCGGCCAGTTGCAGCCGATGCTGCGCGAGCAGCGGTTCATGGCCGACGCGGTCTACCTTGCCGGCCTGCAAGACCCGCCCGAGCGTGCGCAATGGAACCGCTGGACGGTCAAGGCTCTGGCGCGGTTGTGCCGCCGCGGCACCAGCATCGCCCTGGACGCGCCCACAACGCCGTTGTGTGATGTATTGGCGCAAGCGGGTTTCGCACTCGGTTTGCGCGACCCACCGGCGGCCGCAGCAGATTGCGGCAGTTTGGAGTTGTCGGCGCTCTGCGGCCGCTACCAGCCGGCCTGGAAGCCCGGGACAACGCGCGACAGCTGGCGTGTTGCCCTGCCGGCGCCGACGCGCTGTGTGGTGGTCGGCGCCGGGCTCGCCGGCGCCACGGTGGCGGCCGCGTTGGCGCGCCGCGGCTGGCAGGTGACGGTGCTGGATCGCGCGGCCGAGCCCGCGATGGGCGCCTCCGGGCTGCCGGTGGGACTGCTGCTGCCGCAAGTCTCACAGGACGACAACACACGTTCACGTCTGTCGCGCGCCGGTGTGCGGCAGGCACTCGCGTTGTGCCACGACCTGTTGACGCATGGTGATGACTGGGCGCCGTCGGGTGTGCTGGCACTGCCGCGCGACGGGGCACCGCAGCTACCGGCCGACTGGCCTGCGGCCGGCCGGCAATGGTCCGACGGCGCTCGGCTGGGCGGGGCCCAAGCCGCCTGGAGACAAAGTGCGACTCGCCAGGACGGGGCGATCTGGCACACAGCGGCCGCTTGGATCAAGCCCGAGCAGTTGGTTCGCGCCTGCCTGGCTGTGGGCGGCGTGGTTTTCAGGGGCAGCAGCAACGTCTGTGCGATCGAGCGGTTCGCCGATACGTGGGTGTTGCGGGACGCGACTGGCCGCGCGTTGGCGGACGCCCCACTGGTCGTGGTAGCTGCAGCAAGCGAATCGGTTCGACTGCTGGACAGCGCTGCCGTTGGGGCGCTTTGCCCGCCGACGCGGGTCGCGCGCCTGGCGGCGATGCCGTCGGTTGCCGGCCAGGTGTCCTGGGCAATACAGACCGGGATCCACGATACTTTGCGCCCGCCCTTTCCGGTCAACGGTTTTGGAAACCTGGTGGCGAACGTGCCGCTGAACGGTGCACTGGCCTGGTATGCCGGCGCCACGTACACCGCCGACGGCGCGAGCGCCATGACCGCGGCGGACGAGGCGCAGGGCCACCGCGAGAACCTGGCGCGGGTCGCCCAACTGCTGCCAGAGACCGCCAGCGCGCTGCAAACGCAATTCGACTCAGGCCAATTGCGGGCCTGGCACGGGTCCCGATGCACCACGGCCGACCGGTTGCCAGCCGTGGGCCGCCTGGACACCGGGCCGGGGCCCGGTCTGTGGGTCAGCACGGGGATGGGCTCGCGCGGGTTGACCTACGCCGCCTTGTGCGCCGAGGTGCTGGCTTGCCAACTCGGCGCCGAGCCGCTCCCCGTGCCAGCCAGCCTGATGAAATCAGTCAGCGCCACCCGCGGGAGGCTGCTAAACCATCGTTAAAACACGAAACACGTGGCCCGGATCGTAGGGCTTGTCCAGCACGGCGCGGCAACCCGCCAGCTCGGCGCGTTCATGCATCTGCCATGAATTGTTGACGGTGGTGATCACCACGCTGCCAATGGGGGGCTCCATGGAAACCAGGCGCTCCACCAGGCCCCAGGGATCATCCGGCGTGTCGACATCGATGATCACGACGTCGTAGTGGCGCTCCCTGACCTTGGCCTGAGCCTGCGCCACCGACTCCACCTCGTCGACCTCGATCAGACCGGCCAGCGACAGCCGGGCGCGCAGGTACAGGCGCTCGTCGCGCGAAGGGTCCACCAGCAACGTGAGGCGAACCCCGGGCGGGATGGCGGCGCCGCTGTCCCCATCAATCTCCAGGCTGATGTCCACTGTGGGCTTGGCAAACAGCTGGTCCATCACATGCAACACGGCGGTCCAGTTCAGTGGCCGGGAAAAAACCCGCCATGCGTGCGCCGGGGCACCAGCACCCACACAGATCAGTTTGAGGTTGCGATTGAGTCCGGGAGACGCCAGCGCCAGGCCGGCTTCGTAACTCTCAACGTCGATCAGCGCCACGTGCGGCATTACCGGCGCGTCGGGAGTCCATACGGCGTAAGTGGTGGGCCGGTCATCGGACAACCGGAACAGGGTGTTGAGCGCATGGCGCTCCACTTCGCGAAAACCCACTACCTTCACAAAAACCGTGGTTCCCATGGTCGTCTTCATTCCTTTGCGGTGACGCCGCATTCAAATTATGACCGCCACTCCCGCGGCAGCGTGGTCGGCAGCACCGATGGCAACCTCGCACCGGCGCCACAGGCCCTGGTACTTTCCCTGATGGTGCGCTGGACGCAGCGGGAAAACCAGCACAAACGGCGTGCCGCCACTACTTTGTAGCCCATAATTCGACGAAGTTTTTACCAAAAGGTCAAGTTCGACCCGGGCCAATCGATCGATTTAACCATGATTCTTGTCGCTGGCTCGGCCAATCTCGACTTTGTGGTCCGCGCGTCGCACATACCGGCGCCGGGCGAAACCGTGCTGGGTCATGACTTCCGCACCTTTCCGGGCGGAAAAGGCGCCAACCAGGCGGTCGCCAGCGCCCGCGCCGGCGGCGCGCCGACACACATGCTGCTGGCACTCGGCGCAGACGCGTTTGCCGAGCCGCTGGAAGCCTCGCTGCAGCAGGCAGGCGTACAGATGCATACCGTGCGGACGGCCGAACTGCCTACCGGCACCGCATTCATATGTGTCTCCGACGATGCAGAAAACGCGATCACCGTTGCGCCGGGCGCCAACAGCGCGCTCGAACCACGGCACTTGCCGCCACTCGAGGGCTTCAGCCACCTGCTGATGCAACTCGAAACGCCACTCGCTACCGTCGCGGCATACGCGCGCCAGGCGCGCGACAAAGGTGTCAAGGTGGTGCTCAACGCGGCGCCAGCGCAGCCGCTGGACGACGCTCTGCTGGCACTGGTCGACGTGCTGATCGTCAACGAAGGCGAACTTGCCTGCGTCGCCAACCACCGGGGCACGATCGCCGAATGCCTGCAGCGTGTACCCGTCCCGACGGTGGTGGTCACGCTGGGCGCACACGGCTGTTGCGCGCGTGTTGGCGCCACCTACCTGATGCAACCGGCCTTTGCCGTCGAAGCGGTTGACACCACCGGCGCCGGCGACACTTTTTGCGGTGTGCTGGTGGCCGCGTTGAGCGAGGGCAATGGCCTGGCTGCCGCCATGCGCCGTGCCAGCGCTGCCGGCGCGCTGGCATGCACCAGCGCCGGGGCCCAGTCCAGCATACCGACGCGCGAATCGGTGGCCGGTTTCCTGCACCATCAAACCGCCAGCACGCCCGAACAGCTGGCGCACTTGCGCGCTTTTTGTGGCGTGTCCCAACCCGATCAGACTTCACCCGCATGACCCAGCAGACTCCAACCAGGACCAAGGTTATCTATGACACCGATCCGGGGGTGGACGACGCAATGGCGCTGTACTTCGCGTTGGCCCATCCGGCCATCGAACTGGTGGGAATCACGACCACCTTCGGCAATGTGAGTGTCGAGCAGGCGGCCACCAACGCCTTGTACCTCACGGCCCTGAGCGGACACAGTATCCCTGTCACCCAGGGCGTCGCCACGCCCTGGGTCAAGCCGCCGGAGCCGCCGCCCGTGCATATCCACGGAGCGGACGGGCTGGGCAACCTGGGTGCCCGCAGGCCAGTGGAGCGACAACTCGACCCGCGGTCGTCAGCGCGATTCATCGTCGACATGGCGCGCGCGCATCCCGGAGAGATCGTACTGGTGGCGGTCGGCCCGCTGGGCAACCTCAGCCTGGCCCTGATGCTGGAGCCCCGGCTGCCGGTGCTGCTGCGCGAGGTCATCATCATGGGCGGCACCGTCGCCGAACCCGGCAACGTATCACCGGTGGCCGAAGCCAACATCTGGAACGACCCGCACGCGGCCGACCGTGTTTTCACCGCCGGCTGGAAGCTGACCATGGTCGGTCTGGACGTGACGCACCAGGTCGTCGTGCTGCTGTCGCTGTTCCGCAAAATAGCCGACCGGCACCGGCATCCCGCCACCGAGGCCCTGCACCACGCGGTCGAGTTCTATGCCCGGTTCTACAGTGGCCTGTACCAGCACATCGCCACCACTCCCGGATGTTTTGCGCATGATCTGCTGGCGTTCATCTACCTCGTGAGCCCGCAGTTGTTCACGCTCGAAACCAAGGCGGTGCGCGTCGCCACGGACGGGCTGGCTGAAGGCCAGACCATCATGAACCGGCGCGACTTCATCGACTATCCGCACCGCGGCTGGGAAAAGGACAAACCGCGAACCCAGGTCTGCATGCAGGTCGACGCGCCAGCCTGCACCCAGTTGTTCGAAGACACGCTGCTGGGCGACTGGCTGCCATGAAGCTTCCGATCGTCGACTACCGCAGCCTGCACGCCGCGCGCGACTTCTGCGCCAGCCTGGCTGATACCGGCTTCGGGGTGTTGTCCAACCACTCGCTGGACCAGGCGCTGGTCGAGGGCATCTACGCCGAGTGGCAGGCGTTTTTCGCTTCGCCGCACAAGCACAAGTACGACTTCGACCCGGTCAAGCTCGACGGCTATTTTTCTCCCAAGGTGTCCGAAACCGCGAAGGGCAATGACCGGCGCGACCTCAAGGAGTTCTTCCATATCTACCCGTGGGGACGGTATCCGGACGAGGTATCTGACGCCGCCCGGCGTTACTACGACGCCGGCAGCCGACTGGCTGCGGAACTGCTGCACTGGGTCGAGCAGTACTCCCCGCCCGACGTCCGGGCCGCTTACTCGATGCCCTTGCCGAGCATGATCGAAGGCTGCCAGGACACACTGTTGCGGGTGCTGCACTACCCGCCGCTGACCGGCGACGAGGAAGCCGGCGCGGTGCGCGCCGCAGCGCATGGCGACATCAATCTGCTCACGATCCTGCCAGCCGCGACCGAACCGGGCCTTCAGGTGTTGGGCAAAGACAACGCCTGGAATGACGTGCCGTGTGATTTCGGGCTGCTGATCGTCAACATCGGCGACATGCTGCAGGAGGCCTCGGGCCGCTATTACCCGTCCACCGTGCACCGCGTCCTCAACCCGA